>NZ_CEZPJD010000231.1:0-10418 GCF_983059655.1 Okeania sp. | reverse complement strand
TCAATATCTCACAACTCGAATCATATTGCTATATATATTTGACATTTGACTTTAGTTATACCTAAACTTTAAGATACATATGAGATAATATTTAACAGCTTGTCAAAAAACATGAACATTTTTAGTAATATACTTTCAGCTCCAGCAAAACCTAAACCGCGCCCTACTGTTAAGAAAAAACAACGTCGAGGAATAGAAATAAAATCTCAACGAGAAATAGAAATTATGCGACAATCCTGTAAAATAGTCGCAACAGTACTCAAAGAAATTTCTCAGATCGTCAAACCAGGAATGACAACTGCTGACTTAGATGCCTATGCAGAAAAACGCATTCGAGAAATGGGAGCAACGCCAAGCTTTAAAGGTTATCATGGTTTTCCTGGCTCTATTTGTGCTTGTATAAATAACGAAGTTGTCCATGGCATTCCCAATAAGAAAAAAGTTATTCGAGTTGGCGATGTTTTAAAAGTAGATACAGGAGCTTACTATCAAGAATTTCATGGGGACTCTTGTATTACTATTGGTGTAGTTGAAGTTGCTCCTGAAGCAGCTAAACTAATTCGTGTCGCAGAAGAAGCAATGTATAAAGGTATCGAACAAGTAAAAGCTGGTGCTTATCTACTCGATCTTGCAGGAGCTATTCAAGATCATGTAGAAGCAAATGGTTTTCGTGTAGTCGAAGAATTTACAGGTCATGGTGTGGGGAGAAATTTACACGAAGAACCTTCAGTTTTTAATTCTAGAACTAAAAGTTTGCCAAATGTGAAACTAAGAGCAGGCATGACTTTAGCTATTGAACCAATTCTAAATGCTGGTTCTAGGTTTACACGAATTTTATCCGATAAATGGACTGCTGTTACTGTTGATAATTCTCTTTCAGCTCAGTTTGAGCATACAGTCTTAGTAACAAATACTGGTTATGAAATTTTGACCGATCGCTCTCAAATTAGATGTTAGGCATAAAATAGTTTTCAACTAATTAGCAGGACTTACACATAACCACCATTTGTGGGGGTCAACGGCCGTTAACTCCTACAAATGGTGAATTATTTCATATTTTGCGTAGGTCCTAGTTACCACAAAAACAAATTTTAATCAAGTATTGTTAACCTTATATTATTTTAACCCGCTAATAATGAAAATTAGCTAAATTATAAATAAAGTAGTAAAGCTAAAATAAATCACTATACCTTAAATGATTCAAGCCGAAAACGACAGCCAAGAAAAATTAAAAATATCAGGAAAAATACTATTAGTAGATGATGAACCAGGATTACGGGAAGCTGTACAAGCATACTTAGAAGATAGTGGATTTGATGTAAACGTTGCCAGTAACGCTAATCAAGGATGGGATATTCTACAATCATATTTACCAGACTTAGTAATTACAGATATTATGATGCCTCAAATAGATGGCTATCAATTTCTGCAAAAATTACGAGAAGATCCAAGATTTAAAGCTTTACCCGTAGTATTCTTGACAGCTAAAGGGATGACTACAGACCGCATTCAAGGTTATCAAGCAGGTTGTGATGCTTACCTTTCTAAACCCTTCGATCCTGAAGAGTTAGTAGCTATAGTCGAAAATTTGTTAGAACGTAGAGTGGTGGCGAAAACCACAAATGAGGGTGAAAATACTTCAGACATAGCTGCTTTAGCAAGTCAAATTGCCGAAATTAAAGCTATGTTGATGGGTAAAAATACGATCGCTCAAACCCCATCACCAATTAAAATAGATTTAACTCCAAGAGAACAAAGTGTTTTAGATTTAGTAGCTAGAGGACTAATGAATAAAGAAATAGCTAGAGATCTAAACACCAGTGTCCGCAACGTAGAAAAGTATGTCAGTAGATTATTTACGAAAACTGGTACAAATAGCCGAACAGAATTAGTTCGTTATGCTCTAGAGCATGGATTAACTAAATAGTATGATAGTCTTGCTCGCGTAATGTTTAGAAGAGGATGAACAACGGCGCTTCATAGTAGCAAGTAAGATATGAGTAGTGGGAGCAAGAGGCTCCCATTGCTCTACATTTTATTGAGCAGGGGGAGATGGGGAGATGGAAGTGCGGAATGTGGGTTATAAACATATATTGTATAGCCGGGTTTGGTATACATCACTTTTCAAATTGATAAACCACATCTTTATCTTGTAGGAAATTTCCATAGAACATCCCTACTTAAATGAAAACCGCTGTAATATCAAGAAAATATACGTTTAATCACAAAATATTAATATTTGCCTCGAACTCTTACAAAGCTTGTTATCCTAAATACATCAATTTAAAAAACTTTTACAAAAATTATGAGAGTATCAAAATCATCATTACATCTTGGCCAATCAATATCTCTGGGAATTGTTTTGTTGTTAATGAGCTTTGGGGTAATGCTTGTGACAACAATAATGATAGCAAATGGAAGCTAAAAAAAACAATAGACCCCTTTAAATAAAATAAAGAGGTCTGGAAATTCAATTCAATTTAACAAAAACAGTGATAATTTCTGCGAACTCTAGCATAGTAAAGAAAGTTCGTATTCAATAGCGACAAGCTTAATAAAAAAACAGGTAGAAGACATTGCCTGATGTATAAACAGCAACTCCGCGTGGAGTTGAATTCTGAATGTTGCTTAAGTGCAACATCGGGTATATCGATACAGCTTTAATTATAGGGGTGGGGTAGAGGTATTCCCACCCTATAAACGTACTAAAAGATTTTTTCCATGAGTATCAGTACCGCAAGTATTAAGTAAACCATAAGTAGCACTGAGTTTTTTCACTTGTTCAGTTTGTTTTGGGCTAGGAGACCAGGGTTTAGTATGAGTGTAACCATAGTAGGTTTCTACACCATCAATACCTAACTTAGCTGCTGCTTTGATTAGATCGGTAGCAGAGCGCTTATAACGACAGGGATGAGCCAGCACCGCTAAACCACCAGCTTGTTGAATAGCAGCAATAACATTATCTGCTTGATATTCTTGACCTTTAGTTGCTTTTCCTGTCAAATAAGGTTGTAGACTTGGGTTTTCCGGGTTAAAGCCATATCCTAAAATATGTACCTCAATATTAATTAAGTTGGCGTTAATTTCTACTCCACTCCACAAAGTCGGTCCTAAATGTTCACAGTCTCCATTAGTAGATTTCCAGTTTTCTAACCAATTTTTAGCCACTTGGTAACCAGCAACACTATGATGATCGGTAATGGCCAAACCTTTAAGGCCGATCGCAATTGCTTGCTCTATCAAACTCTCAGGTTTTAACTTTCCATCAGAGTGAACTGTATGCATATGAAAGTTATAAGAGTATGGACAGCTATGAGCATCAATAGTTTCAAAGATTTGCTTAATTTGAGGGTAGTTATTGGCCACTCGATTAGTCACATCAGGAGCGAAAGCTATATTGATAGACATATATTTTAATAAATCGTTACTTTATCCAATATATCTAATTTTTATCCAAAACTGCTAATTAGCTCTAGCTAACCAATATATTAAAATTTTATATTTAAAAATATCTAATTGATTAAATAGTATTAACTTGACAAGAATGATGGGAAAAATTTGACCGGGAAATTAAGAGAGTATTTATACTGATTAAATTATGTGTGGTTAAATCGTGATAATATCTGTGAAAATAAGTAATTAATAATTTATAACTGATAATTAGTAATTAATTATAGTTAAAACAGCTTTATTGTTTTATGGAGTGATCATGCTGAATTAAAAATAGTTAATGACTACTGTAAGTTGCTAACCAGACAACTATCCTAACTGGCTACTGACTACTAAATCTAATAATAATTACCGATCTGAACACGATCTTAGTCCCAATTAATTTGTGTTTTAAATAACATAAAAATCCTCAACAGACTGTAATGTAATACCAATTTCACTTCTAACTTTTGACTTCTAACTTTTGACTTCTGACTTCCATAAGGTGGGCATTGCCCACCCTAGACAGAAGCAGGATGACCCGTATCGCAAACTTTAATTGATGGATTAGTAAAAAGAATGTGTTTCATTTTTAATACCATACTAACTTTGGTCACTATTACGAAATACCCAAGCCATATCCAACAATTTTGCCCAACGTTTTTGTAACTGTTTCGGAGTACATTTAATAGTCTTCGCGATCGCTTGTTCATCTTCACCATTGCGCTTGAGTTGTAAAATTTGCTGTTGTTCAGGAGAAAGAGTTGCCTGGAAAGCTTCCCATTTATCAGAAGTCATACCCAATCTTTGGTCAAGATCGGCACCTAACCATTGATGCACTAACTTCCAATTTTTAGAACAAGCAAATTTTTCAACATGATACTTAAAGCGTTGTTGTAAGTAATCCCGTTGACGAGAAGTTAAACCTAACTCCTTATCAATATCAGATGCTTGATAATCTTGTAATTTTAAACGCAGATAATCGATACATTGATCTTGCCCTTGAGCCTCGAAGTAATTGATTAATTCAGAAATTACGCGATCGCGCAATACAGCTTCAGCGGGGTCAACAGCTTCAGAAACCATTTGCTCCCTTACCTGTTGCACAGCAGAAGACCGACTAAAAGCTTCTGCATCTTCACCTTTGGGAGATTCAACTGCCATTTCAATATCAAGAGAAGTTTCAGGAGGTTGACCCTTAGCAAAACCTTGAGCGCGGAGTACAATCAATCTTTGACGATTTCTGCCTGGCAAGCCAATTTGACGCTTGGCGTACTGTTCAGTAAATGCCATATATTCTGCCAATTCTAACTTCACTCTAGGAGTATAGTCTTGATCGAGTGAATGTTCTCTACGGAAAGCTCTTAGAGACTCAATATAAAAACCTTGTAGAAAATCCTCAATCAAGTTATAGCGACCTTGGAAACTTAACTGCGCTCTAAAAGAAGCAATATGACGATAAATCATAGAAGCAAGCAGAGAGTGTAATTCAACTCTACCTTGCTTAGAACCAAGTTTGTAGTATTGTACACACTTTTGCAAGCGATGACGAGCCAAACTAAGTTGCCAAGATTGAACTTCACCAGAATTTTGAATTCTATTACTCTTTTGGCAAATCCGCTCTACTTCTTGGGCAATACGAGTGGTGATGGTTTCAGCTTTTGCTGGTTTGCTTTTCAAAGTACCTTGCAATTCTTTCAAAACTACAGCAGCTAAAGCTTCAGTATTCATTTCTAGTGCAGTATTCGCTGTTGTGTCATTTTCAACTTGGTTATTATTAACTTCTGGAGCGATAGCAGTGTTTGTGTTTAGAGAGTTGTGGGAGTGAGCAGTCTTAACAGTCATTTGATTTTACCTTTGAATAATGGGGTCGGTGTACTAAGTAATTATGTAGAGTGATTAGGAGTTGTGAAATCTGTGTGATTCGTTTCTTTCCTCTACACTTATGACTATAGGAAAGTTCACCCAACTATTTGTGGAGGAGAGTTCCACTTTTATGATGTGGTTTTGGTATTAAATCAAAGACATATTTTCCGGATTTCAGTCTAAAACGAACGAAAGCTATATATACACTGAAAATCAGACCTTTACTCACAGAAATGTCCCACTCAAATAAGGTGTGACAATATTCAAATTGGCAGTGCCACCCATGTAGTAAATACACAAGTGGCACAGTTGTAGGGAGTAGGGAGTAGGGAAATTGCATGGAACGTCTGTACAGAGCCAGATTGTTCTTTCTGCCTTCTGCTGTATTAACCAATCATAGCTGTTACAGTTTCAACTCCAAGACCTTGCCTAATCAGATTTGGTTCTTGGCCAGTTAATTCCAGGATAGTGGATACTTGATATCCAGGATCAGAACCATCATCAACAATTATGTCCACTAAATTTTCTAGACAATCAAATAATTCTGCTTTGCCAGTGACTTTTCCTATATCTACTGGGGCCATTCCTTCCGCATCACTAGTAATGTGAGCTGATGTTGAAATAATAGGATTGCCCAAAGCCTCTAACAAGGACAAACAAGATTGATTATCTGGAACCCGAATACCTGTTGTTTTTCGTTTAGGACTCATCACCAGTCGTGGGACTAACTTTGTGGCAGGCAACACAAATGTGTAAGGGCCAGGAATTAAACGTTTGATGATTCGGTAGGCTGAGTCACTCACAATGGCGTAATTGGCGATATTGGACAGAGAGGAACAGAGGAATGTCAGAGGTTTATCATTAGACAGTTGTTTAATTTGTCTAACTCGCTCCACAGCAGATTTATTATAGAGGTCGCAACCTATTGCGTAAACGGTATCCGTAGGATAAAGCATCACTGCCCCATTTTTCAGGTCGCTAATAATTTGTTCTACGCGTCTTTGCTGGGGTGTATCAGGATGAAGTTCATAGAATATTGCCATAATTTTTATTTTAGATTTTAGAAAAAGTATGTGTTAGATTTTAGATTGGAAAAATTTACAAAAAAGTGGGGTTTAAATACCCGTCCTTTAGCGTAGCGGAGGAAGGCTTTTTATGGGATGGCTTGCCATTTCAACTTTTACCACTTAGGCTATACGCCATGGGTTATATCAAATCCGGTTTTCTAAAGTCGAGATATTAATTGATAATGGATAATGGATAATTGATAATTACCTCGGGTTTTAACCGTTACGGAATTGAATATAAGGAAATATTATTTCTTCTCTTGGTTGATTGGATATGGCGAGGGGACCTCGCCATCCCTCAACCGCTTTTTTCCCCTTCAAAGGGGAGGCTTCAAGGCGCGAATTATTTAATTATTAATTATTCGGTAATTCTAAATTCTAAATTCTAAATTCTTGAACACCTACCACCTAAGAACTAATTCAATTTATGAAAAAAATAGCTTACCTTGAATGTCCCACTGGCATTGCGGGCGATATGTGTCTGGGTGCTTTAGTCCATGCGGGTGTTCCCCTAGAATATCTGATGGAAAAACTGAATCTTCTCGGCATTTCCCAGGAATATCAATTAAGCACTGAAAAAGTGCATCGTAATGGTTTACTAGCTACGAAATTTCATGTCAATCTAACTTCTGCAAATCCTGAGAATGGGGAGCCTCTGACTTTTGATCGCCACCATCATACTCACCATTCAGATCATCACCAAAGTACAGAAAAACACAGTCATTCTCACCACCGTCATTTGCCAGAAATTGAAGCATTAATTAAAAAAGCAGGATTGCCCCAACGTGCTGAAGCTTGGAGTTTGGCTGTATTTCAGAAATTGGCTGAAGCTGAAGGTGCTGTACATGGTATTGCCCCAGAGAAGGTACATTTTCACGAAGTAGGGGCAACTGATGCCATTGTTGATATTGTGGGGACTTGTTTAGGATTGGATTGGTTGAATATTGAACAATTATATTGTTCGCCTTTGCCTACTGGTGGGGGTACTGTGAGGGCGGCTCATGGTCGGTTACCTGTACCTGTACCAGCAGTGCTAAAACTTTGGGAGTTACATCAGGTTCCTATTTATAGTAATGGCATTGAAAAAGAATTGTGTACTCCCACAGGTAGCGCGATCGCTTGTACTCTTGCCAGTAATTTTGGCTCGTCACCGTCAATGTCTCTAGAATGTGTGGGTTTGGGTGCGGGTTCCCGGGATTTAGCTATTCCTAATATTTTACGTTTGTGGATCGGAGCAGGGGAGGTTGATACTCAACATTCTCAACTTACAGAATATCATTCTCCCAGTTCCCCACATCCACATCTAGAAACTGTAACGGTGTTGGAAACTCAAATAGATGATTGTACTCCTCAAGCGATCGCTTATACTTTTGATGCTTTGTTTGCAGTGGGTGCATTAGATGTTTTTACCCAACCTGTGACAATGAAAAAATCTAGGTTAGGAGTGTTACTTACTGTTGTTTGTCTACCGGAAAAGTTGTCTGCTTGTGAGGAGGTAATATTTCGAGAGACTACAACCCTGGGTATTCGTCGCTCTACTCAAAAACGGGCTATTTTGGAGCGAACAATTAATCAGGTGCAGACAGACTATGGAGCAGTGCGGTTAAAAGTGGCAAAGATGGGGAATCAAATTGTGAATGTGCAACCTGAATACGAAGATTGTGCTACATTAGCTAGACAGCAGAATATTCCTTTGATGGAAATACAGAAAATGGTATTGCAAGCGTGGAATGGGCATCTTGCCCGTTCCCGTTGTATAGTTGGGAGTAGGGGAGTGGGGGAGTGGGGGAGTGGGGGAGTGGGGGAGATTAAATATTGAAGTAATTAGGGTTTGCTGAAAAAGTCTTACTTTCATATCAAATCCGTTAGCATCGGTGTAATTAAATAGTTAATCTAGGAGTCAGGAGTCATATCAAGTAACATTAATTAACCGTAATGTAGGGGCGTTGCATGCAATGTCCCTACCGGGTTGGGTAAAGATTAGTGGCGTTGCTGATTCTGGGTATGATGCAGAGCTACCCGAGCCAGCCAATTTTGGGGGGAATAAAAGTCTAAAAGTCCCCCAATTTTGGGGGATGCGCGGGGGCTTGACCAGAACCAAACAATCGTGCATTCATACTTCAATTCAGCAACGCCAGATTAGTTATTACAGTTATTTAATGAGACATGATATCAGGAGTCAGGATAGAAGAGAATTTAGAAACATTTGCTCTTGGCGCTAGTAATGAAATTTTTTTTATACCGAATTAACCGGATTTGATATCACTTCCAGTTGAAAGTTTTGGTATTTTTTGATAGTGATTTGAGAAGCGATAGACTTCCAGTCCGCTTTCCTACGGAATTCTACGCAAACGCTTTGGCGGAGTCTAGCCGCAGCTATATCGCATAGTCTCTATTTGAAATTATCCTCTTGGTCATTTGTCAAAAAAATTAGATGCGTTTGCCCTGGTCTAAACTCCAGTGTTTGAACTATTTGTTAATATTAACTATTCCCTATTCCCTTGACATTCTTACTTTTAACTTTTGACTTTCTTTCCACTCTCCCTGCAAAGTAAAAGCTGCCCAATAATAAGGAGTTTTCCAGCGAGTTTCAGAAACCATCTCCAACTGTGCCTTTCTTAATGCTTCTGTTGGTGATAATTTCTCTTTTAACATCAACCGATAGAATCTACTCATTATTTCGCTAGTAGCAGCATCGTCGATATTCCACAAACTGACAAGTACGCGAGGTGTACCTGCATACATAAATCCTCTGGTTAATCCTACTAATCCTTCTCCTCGTACTTGTTTTCCTAATCCGGTTTGACAAGCACTCAATACTACTAAGTCTGCGGAAAAATCTAGGTTGAAAACATCATGGAGACGTAAAAATCCATTCAGCAAGTTTCCCTGGGGATCTACCATTGACAAAACAATTCCAGAAAGTTCAGGATTAATACTATTAAGTAATCCGTGGGTAGCAAAGTGGATAATTCTGTATTGATTTAGTTGAGAATTGATTACCTGGGCACGATTTGCTGCAAAATCAAAGTGAGACATAGTTTCTGAGTTTGGCAAAAGGGCAAGAATTGCTTCTGCTTCTGTTCGAGTATATGGGAGTCGTTGCCAAATTCCGACATCTATTTGTCGAGCGGCACGATTGAGGTTATATTGTTCCCAATTTTCACTATGGGTTGATACGGCAGTTTCTAATCGGGTATCATCAGGACTAAAAATAGGATCGGCAACTATCGCAATGGTTTTGGATGCAGTTTTTCGTTGTTGGGCATCTTGACGCAGAATACTTAAGGTTGATGCTGAAGGAAGATTGACAATTTCGTGCTTACTTATTAAAGGTAAATAATTTGCTTCTGATGAAATTGTTGGCAAGGAAATGGCAGCAAAGGGAATGTAATGTAATATCCCATCACTAACGATCGCCAGGCGTTTATTATTCAGTTGAGAAGCAACAGGAGCTAAAATTTTCTGATAGAGAGATTGAGAGCTTTCTAATAACAAAGATGGATCTACTCGTCTATCAGTAACAGCAAGACGAAATTCTATAACTATTTTTTCAATTAATGCTTTTGCAGGTAGTTCATAGCTGGTAATACTATTTTTAGTAACCGCCCAAAGAAAGCTACGTTTCTGACCTAAAGCATATTGCAACAGAAGTGTTTCATCATCAAGAATTTGTGTTTGAATCTGTTTTAAGGTGAGGGGTTGAGGTTGAGTTATAGCTGCATAACTCGGACTTTGTTTGCGTATTTTTGCCTGGACTTCTTGATATTTTCGGAGAAGGTATTGTCGTTCTTGTTCGATGGCTGTTTTTTGTTCTAGGGTTTGTTTTTCACTATTGTAAAGTTCTACTCGTCGTTGCTCAATTGCATCTAATTGTTGTTGTAAACTTCGTTCTTGAATGACTAATTCTGGTTCAACACCTTTGCGAATATCGGTGTTTGCTTCGGTGAGAAGTTCAAGGAGACTTCTTGCTTTAGAGCGTTCGCTGATGTTGAGTGCTTGAGCATCATATCCTTGAGAGGGATTTTGTTGATGCAGTTCCATTAATAAGTCGAT
>NZ_CEZPJD010000230.1:3651-10461 GCF_983059655.1 Okeania sp. | reverse complement strand
ACTTTGTCCAATTATTTTAATACTGTTGATAGCCCCAAAACCAGGTAAAGTTTTTTCTAATAAATTTTAAATAGCATCGTAAGTCGTGTCTCTGGGAGCTATTCCTGTACCTCCATTCAAGATTACAGCATCTATAACTTCTATCTGACATAGATTTTGCAGTTGTTTGACAACTTCCAATTTTTCATCTTTGATAATTATGTATGCTGCTACGGAATGATCGGCATCTTTCAACAATTCTTGGAGTAACTGACCACTTTTATCTGTTTCTGGAGTGCGGGTATAACTAACTGTAATTACAGCACAACTTAGAGAAATATTTTCAGGAGTAGGATGAGGTATGTTTATATCCATAATCTATAAAATTTCAGGAATTCCTCAAAGTACCTTTATTCTGCTGCCCAGGTTTAAGAGGTTGTTTTTCAACCCCTATTTCCTATATAGATCTAAGCCTGATTAAATTCTAAACCATGATCTTTAGCATAACGCTCCATGAACCGCATAAAGCGGTCCCAATCTTCTTTAGATTTCATCACATAAAGTCCCTCCAGCCCTTTCGGCTCACCATTAATAAATTTGGCCTTAACTTCACGACTGGTAATTTGGCCTTCTTCATCAATCATATACATTCCTGTAATATCTTCAGTAACATCTTGACCTAGAGCCTTGGGGTCCTCAAAAATAAATGTGGCCGTCCCCTGATTACCGCTACGAGAACGGGTTAGGCGTACTTCTGGTATAGCCTCTTCATCAATACCTTGAATAAATTGAATTGCACTCATCAGTATCTTTTTAATCCTTAAGAAATCGTTAAAACATCATTATAAACACAATCCGATCGAGTTTCAAAGAACTCAGTATATAAAAAAAGTTAAAAAAAACATAGATTTGGCTAAAAATTTTAAATAACAATAATTTTAGATCGATTGTTTAACTCTTATTAAGAGAAATAATTTATGAGACTATTGCTGTAAATTGGCATTAATAAAGTTCCGATTTAATAGCTCTAAATATTTACTAAATTAAATGGCATGAATATCTTGATATTTAATTTTATAGCGATTTTCACAAAGGTAGAATACAAAATTTATGCTCTCTGTTTTTCAGTCATAAACTCTGGATTATCTGTTAATTAAAGCTTCTATAAATACAGTTTTTTTTACAGATAAATTCATTATAAATACTATATAGAATAATGTATAATTCACTGTATTAATTGAATAATTATTAATAGCGGAGCATTCCGTAAGGAAAAGTTAATAGCTAGTTAAATACAGCAGATTCCTTTCATAAGAGGTACATAGATTAACAATTGAAGGTTTGTAGTGCGGGCATCTTGCCCGCGATGGGTGTACCTCATAACTTCGGAAACTGCTGTAAGATGCAAAGTTTTTTTCAAGGAGTATTTCACTGAAAATACTTCTCTTTAGGAAATCTGGGAATTAATAAATCCTAATTCCTTTAAATTTATTTCATAGGTATCATTATCATCAAATCAACCTATGAATATCTCTAAATCTACACCTAATTACATTTGAGAATTTTCACTAATCAAATAAACGTTCCACATCATCTGCGGAGGAACCACCGCGACTAGAATTAACTCTCAAAGATGCTCCATCTTTAGACAAATCATAACTCAAAGGTTCAGTTTGAGAAATAATGGCTTTTCCCTCTTCTGCCAGAGATGTGGCTGGAGATTTGACCATTAAATCTTTTAGGGCTTTAATACGTTTAGGTACGGCGGGATGAGTAGTATCAAATTCAGCACTTGGAGTATGTAGCAAAACATTCATTGCTCTTAAACAACCATCTGCTTCAAAACCTGCCTTTGCTGAATACAAATATCCCTTTTCGTCAGCTTCCAGTTCTCTTTTACGGCCTTCTTCAGCCAAAGTTTGTTCTAACTCTTCTTTTTTCTGAGCAACAATTTCATGTATTTTTTCTTGGCTGGCTTTAGTGCGTTGACGACTAGCAGTGCCCAAAACAGCACCACCAACTCTCCCGGCTCTGCCTCCAAATACTCTGGCTGCAGTACCTCCAATAGACATACCTGTTGCCTCTGGTTGAGCATCCTGTTTTTCTGCCAAAACTTCTTGTTGAGCCTCTTGTTCAATTTTTTCAATCAAAGCAAGTTTTTCGGGTGGGGCCAAAGCTATGTGCCTTTCTGTATGATGTGCCATTTCGTGGCCAACTATACAAGCTATAGCAGAGGCATCCCCTGCAAGTTGGTCTAGGATACCGTTGTACATGGCAATAAGATTAATTTCTGTAGCAAAGGCATTGATTTCATATTTGGGAAGTATGATCGCCAAGGTTTTTCATCAAGTCCATTGGCTCTAGCAATACGGTCAACAATTCGATACAGTGCGTAAAGGTCATGAGGTAGTTCTTGTTTGGCCTGTTCATATATACTTTTGGGTTGTTCGGTATTTTTTGTCTGTTCTGTTGGGGTAGAATTTTCGGAGGAAGTAGGGTTGGCCTTAACTGATAGCTGATTGTTGGGTAGTAGAAATGTCACTACTGCTAATGTGGCTAGTATGGTTTTAATTTTTAACATAATATTCAAACCTAAAGTTAAACTAATTTTTTTTGCCTAAAGTAAAGTTAGTATCTATAAAAATTTTTTGTTAAAACTAGGGCAAATAATTAAAATTAAGAGAAGGTTGATAGTTAGTTTTGTTATTAAAAACTTAGAATCAACTCACTTACATAAAATGGTAAATGATGATTCGATCAGATTTATAGTCAGTGAGCAAAGCCATATTTTTGCCTATGACTTGAATTATTAATAGTTTATCATTAAAAATTTAGACTTAATCGTTTATTTAGGGTCATAATGATTGAAGTTGAGAAGTTAAGCAAAATTTATGGTTCAACCTCAGCAATTAAGGAGGTATCCTTTGCTGTACAACAAGGAGAAATATTGGGATTTTTAGGTCCGAATGGTGCAGGAAAAACTACAACAATGCGGATATTAGCTGGATATTTGCCTGCTACGAGTGGCACCGCTAAAATTGCTGGTTATGATGTCCATGAAGATTCTATGGCAGTACGACAATTGATTGGTTATCTACCAGAAATTCCTCCTTTGTATCCAGAAATGACAGTGGAAAGTTTTTTATTTTTTGTGACAAGAATTAAACGTGTTCCTGCGGGCGATCGCTCTGCTAGAGTTAAGTTGGCAATGAGAAGATGTGGCTTATTAAATAAGCAGAAAGTTTTGATTAGAAAACTATCAAAAGGATATAAACAAAGGGTGGGAATTGCTCAAGCTTTGGTACACGATCCGCAAGTAATTATATTAGATGAACCTACTGTTGGTCTCGATCCTAGACAAATTATTGAAGTGAGAAATTTAATTAAAAGTTTGGCTAATGACCATACAATTATTTTATCTACTCATATTTTGCCGGAAGTTAGTATGACTTGTAATCGAGTGGCAATTATTAATCAGGGGAAAATTGTCGCTACAGATAGTCCTGAAGCAATGAGTAATAAATCAGCAAGTGGGTGGGTATATGAAGTAGAAATTGAAGGAGAAAATCAGGCAATAGAAACAGGATTACAATTATTAGCTGAAGTTCCGGGAGTTCAATCTCTAGAAAAAATTAAGTCAGATAATGAAAGTCGCTTCAGAATACAAATAAAATCTGAGCCAAATATGGAACCAGGAAAAGAAATTGCTAATACTATAGTTTCTAATGGTTTGGGTTTGTGTGAATTGCGCAAAATTCGTGCTAGTTTAGAAGATGTTTTCTTAGGGTTAACTACAGATGAAATACCGAAAAATTCATCGATTGAAGCATCGACAAATTCTGTCATAGATATAGATAAAGTGAGTAATAACCTAAATATTGAACTTCAGAAAAATCAAAACCTACTTCCCGATCCTTGGCAAGATTTGACAGAAACAGATGCTCAAGAAGAAAAGAAAAATTGAAGCGATCGTTCAACAATTAATAATTAATAATTAATAATTAATAATTAATAATTACCTCTCCTCCAAAAGAGTAGGGACGTTGCATACAATGTTCCTATAGGGAAATAATTGATAATTTCTGTGCCATATACGATAATTGATTGGATTTTTTATTATCGGAGATGTCTATTTAATCTCCCATCTCCCCAAATTCCCCTCCTGGGAGGGGGAGGGGCGAGGGGTGGGTTCCCTACTCTCAACTATATAACAAGTATTCAACCGAATTTGATATCATTTCCAGACTACAAAAAAATCAAAAGGAATTTAAGCAATGCTAGTAATAATTAGCAATATTTTGGCAATCTACAGAAAAGAATTACAAGGATATTTTGCTTCACCTTTAGCTTATGCAATTACAGGAATATTTTGGCTATTGGGAGGATATTTTTTAGTTGCTATTTTATTAGGACCTGATGGAATTATTCAACAAATTGCTACTAGAGACCAATTAGGAATTACTGAACCACCAGTTGATGCACCATACGAATTTTTGAAGGCTTATCTGGGAATTATGGGTTCTCTTTCTTTGTTTTTACTGCCGATGTTATCCATGAGTTTATATGCGGAAGAAAGAAAACGAGGTACTTTAGAATTATTAGCTACTTCACCTATAACTAACTGGGCAGTAGCAACAGGAAAGTTATTAGCTGTATTAACGTTTTATACTTCTATGGTGTTGCCATTATTAGGGTTAGAAGCTATTGCTATAGGTGCTGCTGAACCACCTATTTCGCCAGTTTTACTTTTGTTAGGACATGGAGGTTTAATATTACTTGCTGCGGCAGTATTATCATTAGGAATGTTTATTTCTTCTTTGACAGATAGTACAATTTTATCTGCCATTCTTACCTTTGCGTTAGTATTATTTTTGTGGGTAATTGATGTAGTAGCAAATAATGTAAGTGGTCCTTTAGCAGAGGCATTAAGACATTTATCAATGCTGACACATTACACTAATATTATTCAGGGACTTGTGGATACTAGCAGTATTATTATGTTGTTGAGTTATGTTGTTTTGGGAGTATTTTTAACTGCTCAATCAATTGATGCTTTACGGTTTCAGCGGTCTTAATTGGGAAGGAAGAAGGAAGAGGGAAGAGGGAAGAGCGAAGAAGGGAAAGAAAGATTTATAAGGGGGAAGGTTTTTTTATTACTGATTACCTGAAAATGATATATAGCATATTTCAAGTATCTGTAGGGAGGTTGTATGCAACGTTCCTACTGTTCTCTAAAACCATCAATATATATACTTCATTAAGTAGGAAATTGCTCTGTCTTTCAGCTTATTTGTCATTCCCTGATGTCATCGTCAGACAAATGAAATTTAACCCTTTTACTATTCTTGTCAGGTTTCTTTTTGGTTAGCTTTTCGCTTTCCTTGATAACCCAACCTGTAAATTTTTCTTTCTCTTCTATAACCCATTTGTTGCCCTCATTTTTTTTAATCCATTTTGTTTTATTTGAGAGATTTTGGAGTAGCTTTTTATATGCTGTTTTATTTGCTTGAAACAGTTTATCGTTGATGTCGATCTCCCTGTTTTCAATCGCTTTTAATAGTAATTCATCCAAAAATTTTTTTCCTGCTCCTTCTTCTTTTTTTTCTATCTCTAAAATTATTGTTTTAGTAGTTTTTTTAGACTTGGGAGGAATTTCAATTCCTATTCCTAATAAAATAATACAACCATCAACAAGTAGAGCTATAAAAGCTGCTCCAATAGCAGCTGGTTCACCCTTTCCAATTTTCAGAAAAGGTTCAATAATTCTGATTCCGGTATCTCCATCAATATACTTTCTTTCAAAGTCTTCTTTGGACTTGGGATCTTTATCGTTGAAAACACCATCATATTCTTCTGGTACACAAACAAATTCTGGTTCTGTCGGCAAGCATTTTGATTCGACTTGGGATATAGCATAAAGGTCTTTGTTAAAAATTTCCTCTGGTTTTTTTCCTTCTAAATCATAATTAAATAAAGGTCTATATTTATCAGCTACTGGCTTAACTTGATCAAATATAGCTTGTAGTTCGTTTTTTTCTTTCGTTAGTTGTTGAAATTTAAGTCCTTCTCCTACTGTTGCTGTGCTTCCTTTTCCCTCTTTTTCACGTTTTATTTCTGCCTCTTTGCTCTGAATTTTATTTTCTAACTGTTGAGCTTTTTTTTCAATAGGAATAAAAACTTTATTAACTAAAGCATAGTGAGCATCTCTAGCTTGCTTCAAGCCATCCTTTTTTCGTGTTTCTGCTACTAAATTATCATAATAAGCAAAGAAACTGGTATAAACGCTAATTATGGAAAAAGAACCTACAGTTATCCATTTTAACCAAGGAGCGTGTTTGAGAGTAGAACCTGAAGTTAAAAGAAGTAACAATGCTTGAATAGTAGCACCACCAAACCAACCTATATATTGATTAGAGAAAATTTTCTTTACTCCATTTATCGTTGTATATCCACTGACAATGTTAAGGATAACCAACGCTATGAATAGTTTAATATCCTGTTTGGGTTTTGGCTCAATGCTTCCATTATTTCCGTTGTTATTTGTCGAGTAAGAAGCATTTTTGCCACCATCTGGTTCTCTGGGTTTTGGGTTAGTATTTATTTGATTGTTGCCTGGAGAAATTGGTGTATTGGTTCTATTTATTCTACCATCTGGTTCTCTGGTTTTTGGGTTAGTATTTATTTGATTGTTGCCTGGAGAAATTGGTGTATTGTTTCTATTTGTTCCACCGAATGTTTCTATAGGTTTTTGGGTTAGTATTTATTTGATTGTTGCCTGGAGAAATTGGTGTATTGTTTCTATTTGTTCCACCGAATGTTTCTATAGGTTTT
>NZ_CEZPJD010000230.1:0-3551 GCF_983059655.1 Okeania sp. | reverse complement strand
TGGAGAAATTGGTGTATTGTTTCTATTTGTTCCACCGAATGTTTCTATAGGTTTTGAGTTGGTATTTATTTGATTGTTGCCTGGAGAAATTGGTGTATTGGTTCTATTTGTTCCACCGAATGTTTCTATAGGTTTTGAGTTGGTATTTATTTGATTGTTGCCTGGAGAAATTGGTGTATTGGTTCTATTTGTTCCACCGAATGTTTCTCTAGGTTGTGGGTTGGTATTTATTTGATTGTTGCCTGAAGAAATTGGTGTATTGGTTCTATTTTCTTCATTATTATTTATTGAGTCTAAACCATTTGCTCCATCACCTGGTTGTTGTTGTGGTTGATTTATTTGAGTTGTTTGAGCAGGTCTTTGTTTTCCACATTCACGACACTCATTCTGGTCTAGTGGCATTATTTGTAGGATGTGGCGATTATTTTCATTCCCCCTGCATTCCCAGAATCCATTTTCTTGATTTTTCATAGTACAAATAATCTATTAATTTAAGGAGTAGTGTAAGAATAACTTGAACAGTTTTTTGATGGAAGCTAGATTTCACAATCTATTTCAGATAAAATTTGTAGAACTTATTTTTACATGATGCCTAACTGTGTTTTTATTGACTGATGGTAGTTTCCAAAATGGCAGGTTAACTCCAGAATATAAAGTTCAAGCTTGAATTTTATTTCTGTGTAGGATACTAAGATATTCCTCAACGTATTATGTCATCATAAAAAATTCCCTTCCTAACATCATTATCAGCGTAACGCATTATTTCTAATAACTCTGAATTGTCGTAGAAAAGCCTACATTTATTAATAAATTTTTTCAGACTTTGACGGTCTTGAAACTGAGGGACTATTTTTGTTGCACATTTCATCAAAGACTCCTTTTCTTCCGGAGAAAATTTTTCTGCTCTCTTATGCAAACTGGTTGGCATTAATAATAATGGATCTGCACTTAAACGCCACTGAACATCTATTAACTTCAGACAATCTTTATTGCTCAACTTTGGTAATACTCCTTCCGAGTTTAACAAATTCCATAAACTTTCATCAATTGATTTTTCCCGGCACCATATTTCAGTGATATACTCTATAAGTTCTCCACTAATCAACTCCAAACGCTGCTTTTTGTTTGCCCACTGAATAAACTCGCCTACATATTTTTGGTAAGTACCTGTTAGATTTTCTCGCATTTTTTCCAATGTTTCACGATTCAGTAATTCCCAAGCTTTACTAGCCATAAACTTTGCTTTTACCTCTTCCTTTTTCTGGTGAGTATCTAATAATTTGAACCATGCTTCTAGCACTTCAACAAGAAAACCCTTTCCTATAGTTTTATCCAGAAAAATTGTTTGCCTTATATCATTATCGTAAATAAAATTTGAAAGTTCTTGCCAACTTATCCAGAAATTATAATTACTATCTCTAACTAAGTTGTCTAATATTGAAAGCAATTTACCTTTGTTTGGAGACTTATCTTGAAAATCTTGGGAATCAAACCATTGATAAACTCTCATAAAATCATTTGCCTGAAACTCCACTTTCTCCCCTGACAAACTGACGCTCTTTTGAATGGCAGATTTTAATAGTGGCAAACTTTGTTCATAATTTGGTGAGTGGGATTTTAGACAAGTCAGATAAAGTTTACTAGCTTCAGAATTACTGATTTCTAAACCATTAGCAATCTCAGGAACGTGGACAATTTTTCTCTCTTTTCCTGATAAATAGAAAGCCATAGAATCCAGCGCATGAGGAAAATTTTTCTTCCAATATTGCTTTAAATGACTTTGTTCAAAAGTTTCTCTATCCAGAACAGAAAAAATAGGAAAAAGTCGTTCGATAAACAAATGTTTAAAATCATCCATCGTAATTTCTCCAACTAATGCTAAATCCCATAGATCGAACTTATCTTTCTCAGAAGGAAATATTTTTTCACAACCGATTATTAGTTTTTCCCGTTCTGAATAGTTTTTAGAACATTTTTCGATTAGTTTTGAACAAGCTTTTTGTAGCTCTTGTAAAATCTTAGGAATGAAATTTTCATCTTCCAAAGAATCTATTTCCAAAGAATCTAGAAATTTATTTTCAATTAGAATTCCTAAATAATTAATAAACTTTTTATCTGCTTTTACTATCTCTAAAAATTTATCTGGCAAATAACGATAGATTTTACATAACAGAGTCTTCATTAAGTTGCCATTATCTTTTGATTCAGGCAATGTTTCCCACAACATCTTTAGTTTGAAAGCTTCACTCTCTAGAATGGATGAATTTTCCTCAAACTTATCCAGAAAACTTTGCACCTTCTCTTCCATTCGAGGAATGTACTTGCGCAAAGTTTTAATTTTGTCTCGTTCCTCTGCTGGGTAATTAAAAATAAAATCTATTGGTGGATTATTTAACTTAAACCAACCATCTACTTCCTGAAAATCCCAAACTAAATCATCAGAATCATCCTTAATAACCTTGTCAAGGTACTCGCATATAGTAATTAAATTGTCATCTTTATCTTTGTTGGGATCGATAAAATATTTAACATATTCATGGTCTAGATATTTCTCTTTATCAAAGTCAGATTGATTAATATCTAACCACACCATATTTTCAGGTAAAGAACGTATTGAAGAACCATCTAGCTTAAGTATTATTTGTGCCCATTTGCAGTCTTCAGGGTGAACCGAATTGATAGCTAAAGATATTTTGTTACGCACATTAGCAGGTAGGAAAAGCAAAAGATTATCTAGAAGTAATAGTGGTTTTTGTGTCTTTTTTTTGTCAGTAAGTAGTAATCTTTTACCATTCAAAATTACATCTAGTCCTTGAAGTAAAATCTTTTTCTCAGAATTGTTAAGTTTTTTCCAGACCTTTTCTATCGTCTCCCTTACTTTTTTCTCCGTAGTTTCTTTTGCCAGTAAAGAATCCAAATATTCTTGACCCAAAAGCAATGATTGTTGCTCATAATTAGAAAAATTATTAAGACTGCTAAAGGTTGGTATTGGCATATTACCTAGATATCCCAACAACTTACAAATTTGATTATTAAATCCAGCTATTTCTGCCTCAGATACAAAAATATAACGGTGCTGGAAAAATGAGCGACTACCACTTATTGAGAATATACCTTGATCTTTATTTACAGCAGGACTAGCTTGAATAAGTATAATTTGTTTTTCTGGCAAAATCGGAGTATTATTCCTACAAATTCCTACAGCTTTACGATTATAATCGCTACTTTGACTTCCCCAAAAGTAATAATTTTTTTCATGTACACCTTCCAGAGCTGAGATATTATTATTTTTTAAACTTTCACTGTGATAAACTAGACGGTATTCACTATCATTTCCTACAACAAACTTACCATAGATAAACTGGTCAAATTTAGACTCTTGCGACATGATATATATCTCCGTAACTAAAATTGTATTTAAGTATTAGAATTTCCTGAAGAAATATTAGGAATATTTGGCGGAAAACTCTTAATTCCTCTCACTAACCATTCAATAGGCGAAAGCATATTTATTGGGTTGAAAGGTGCTGCTATGTTAATTTTATATTTAT
>NZ_CEZPJD010000229.1:0-10490 GCF_983059655.1 Okeania sp. | reverse complement strand
CTACTCCCTACTTTCAAGGAGATGTAGCAAGACTTTTGAGAAATGGTATAATTATAGAAAAAATGATATTTTTGTAACAAAAAAACTATTTAAATCCTAAGATTAAAAAAATTTAGCTATAATACTAATAAAATATTTGATAATTAACCAAGCGATCGCCATCCCTAAAACATTGAGCAATCCTAGCTAATAGTAACCATGACAAATAAAACCATAGATGTAACTGGACTTACTCCCGAACAAATAAAACAGATTCAGGAGGCGATCGAGACCTTCAGAAATATTAATAATTCTCAGAGCAAATTAACAGAAGAACAACAAATAGAATTCGATCCAACGCCGTTGTTTTTTGAAAGCGAAAAATTCAGTCTAGAAGAAATTTCACCTAAATTTAACAAACAAAAAGCAAGAGAAGCAATAGCTGGTTTGCGGGAAATTGGTAAAAATTTGTCTCCAATAGATGGAGTAGCGATCGCCCGTGAAAGTCGAGAAGAGTTAGAGCAAAGGTTTATTTTTTAGCTAATAATGAATAATGAATGTTGTTATTGATTCTAATTTACTAATAGTTCTTGTGAATAACGATCCTCGCAGTGAAATTGTTCGCCAACAATTTAGATAAATGGATCGTCCAAGAAGTTGAAATACACGCTCCTCGTCTAGCACTTTATGAAATATCTAATGCTCTAACCAGATTGATTTTGACATCCTCCCCGGCCTAAAGGCGCGGGGATTCCTACCGAGCCTTAGCTCTTCGGTGGGTTGACGTCTCACAGGCTGCTGCTACTTTTGCAGTAGTCTTACGCTTGCCTCCACGTCCGTTTTTTGTCTCGGACTGCCCGCCCGCGACTAATATATTTATCGCTGCATTCTCGTCTCGATCATGTTTTACACCACAGTTGAGACACTCCCATTCTCGCACCTTCAGGTCTAGCTTCCCACCTTTAAAGCCACAATTTGAGCAAACTTGGGATGTTGGCTCCCAACGACTAATTACTCTGAAATCACGACCATATTTTTCTGCTTTTCCTTCTAAAAATGTCCGGAATTGTCTCCAACCTAAATCAGATATTGCTCTGGATAATTTACGGTTTTTCACCATACCAGAAACGTTTAAATCTTCTAAAACAACTGTTTGGTTTTCACGAATTATTTCAGTAGATAATTTATGTAGAAAGTCTGTTCTTGTATCTTTCAGTTTGGCATGGAATTTAGCTACTCTAACCCTTGCTTTTTCATACCTTTTAGAGCCTTTAGTTTTATGAGATAATGACTTGCTTAACTTTCTTAATTTCTTAATTCGTTTCTTCAGTGGCTTAGGAGCATCAACCTGTGTACCATCGCTAAATGTAGCAAATGTTTTAATACCTAAATCTATACCTACTGAACTATCAGTTTTAGGTAAGACTTCTGGTTGTATTTCTACTACAAAACTCAAGAAATATCTATGAGCTGAATCTTTGATTACTGTTACTGATGATGGAGCAGTAGGTAACTCTCTTGACCATACAATTTTCAGTTTTCCAATTTTCGCTAAATAAACTTTGTGTTGACCAACTTTAAATCCTCCTTTTGTAAACCTAGCAGTCTGTTTTGATTTCCTGCTTTTGAATTTAGGAGGTTTGACAGGTTTACCTTTTCTCTGGCCTTTAGTCGATTTAAAAAAGTTTTGATAAGCCTGATTTAAATCATTTAAAGATTGCTGCAATGGTATAGCAGAAACTTCTGATAGCCATTCTCTGTCTTCAGTCTTTTTCGATTGAGTGATAAACTGTTTTTGTAGCTCGGAGTTAGTGGGTTTATTCTCTCCTAATTGATACTTTTCTTGACAACAAGCTAGGCTATCATTCCAAACCACACGGACACAACCAAATAGCTTTGCTAATCGGTATTTTTGTCCCGGTTTTGGATATATGCGATACTTAAATCTAGCTTTCATAATTCCTATTTAAACTAATAGTATTATAACATATTTATAGAAATAAAATCAACTAAAAAGTCGCCCGCTTATGGGCGAGGCTTTAGACCCAAATTTTCGGTAAGTGGAATCTTTCCCAAAGAACAACTAGCACCTGCTTGGGATTTTTTGCATAATTTACCCATAGTCTACCATGATATTTCTCAGGAAATAAGAGTAGTAGAAATTGCCTGATCTTTGCGTCGTCAAAGTGCTTATGATGCTGCTTACATAGCTCTAGCAGAAGATTTAGAGGCTCCTCTTTGGACGTTAGATGGTCCTCTTTACCGCAATGCAGTTGAGTGTGGTTTTCCTGTATTTCTTTTAAATTGATCTAAATTAGCATAGGATTGTTAATTATTAATTATTAATTATTAATAATTTAATTTGCTTCTCCCGTTAAAGTAAAAGCTGCCCAATTTTTTACTTCTGGATATTTTTTTAGAGTAGTTAACATAGCTTGTCGTAGTGCTTTTGCTTTATTATCAGTAGTATTTAATTGATGATAAAAATCTACCATTAATAATTGGGTTGCATCATCTGGAACTTTCCATAAAGAGACAATAATACTAGGCGCTCCTGCTGCTAAAAAAGAACGAGATAATCCGATTACTCCATCTCCTGTAATTGCTCCACGGCCTGTATCGCAAGCACTTAAAACTACTAATTCTGCATTCAAATTTAGTTCTAAAATTTCATGATAAGTAAGGAAACCATCGTTATGTTTGTCGGGAGTAAGTGCTAATGCTCCAGGTATTCCTAATTCTCTAATATCTGTCAGTAAACCATGAGTTGCTATATGAATTACTCGTGAATTTTCCATTTGTTTTTTGACTAAGCTTTCTGTTGCTTGTTTACCAATTATTGCTTGAGTTTCTAGAAAATTCGCTATTTTTTTTGCTTCAATTTCGGCACCAAATAAAGGATCTAATGGTTGCTCATTTAGTTTAGGCATGGAGGGATTACCTACTACTAAATCACTCTGATTATTATTTCTGGGTAAGCCAACTATTAAATCGTTTTGTGGATTTGCTTTTTTATTTTTAGCGCGTTGTTTGTGGGTTAATTCTAATATTTGGATTGCTGGTGCAGTCAAAATAGTATGTTTTTCTATTAAGTATTTTTCTCCCTCGTCCATCAAGGCAACAAAGGGAACTAAAAATAGCTCTTTTTGAGGTATGAATATTACTGATTCTTCAGCATTAGTGGGGAGAATATCTGCGATGGGTTCAATTAATAATTTGTGTAGTTTTTTGAGTTGAATTTGTGGTTGGTATGGTTTTACTAAAAGCGCCCGACGAGTATCTATAACTAGGTCTCTTAAAGTTTTATTTTCTAGAACAGATTTCAACTCTATTTGACGAAATGCTATTTCACCAGTTGGTTGAATTACCCAAATATAAAGTTGTTCTTCAATGATGGAATATTCAACTATTGTGGCAGTTTGTTCGGCAGCTATTTGTTGAATTTCTTTGAAAGTTGGTGGCTCAATATTTGTTTGAGTAATAGCTTGTGAAGAGAGACGGTCAAATAATAGTTCTACAAATGCTCGGGCACGACCTCGTTCGGCAATTTCTAAGGCATTTTTGATTTTATTTTGTTTAACTAAAACTTTTTGTAATTGGTTATAAGTATCTATTTGAGTTTCAAATAATGATACTTTGAATAAATCTTTACCGCCTAATTTTTTTCTGATTGATTCTTGGACTCTTATTGCCGAACGTAAATTTTTTTCTGCTTGTTTTAAGTCTCCTTTTGCAAAATAAGTTCTACCTAAACTTTTGAAAGCTTCTGATTCTCCATAAATTTCTTGAATTTCTTGAGAGATGGTTAACTGTTCCTGAAAATAACTAATTGCTTTGTCATAATTTCCTAAAGCTAAATAATTTTGACCTAGTTGGTTAAAGGAGGCAGCTTTTGTATAAATATCGTTTGTATTAGTAACTATATCCTCAAAAAAATCTATTGCTTGATCATGTTTTCCGAAAACAGTATAAAGACCTCCAATATAGAATGCTTTTCTCCCCAGCGCAGCACTTTGCTTATAGTATTCAATGGCTTTTTTGTAATTTTTTTGAAAGTAGTAAATATCTCCGATTCCTTCTAAAGCACGAGCTTGAATATCTGTATCTTTAATTTCTTTTCCTCTGGCTAAATATTCCTTTTGATACTCAAGACTTTTATGATAAATTCCTAAATATAAGTAAGGCTTTGATATGTCATATAATCTGGCTGTCGCTGCATAATCATCATCAATTTCTTCAGCCAATTTCAAACTTTGCCGATAATAATCAATGGCATTAACATAATCATTTAACCAATAATAAGCCCATCCTACACTAGATAAAACTTGTACTAACCCAGATTTATCTCCGATTTCCTGATAAATTTTCAGAGATTTTTTAGCTGTTTCTAAACCTTTTTGATATTGATGAGCATTACTTACTAAATTATCTGCTTCTAACCTGAGTCTTTCAGCTTCTGCTTTCCGAGAATTTACCTGTCGTAGGCGATCGCTATCAATACACTCATCCCAAGAGCTGTCATAGCCTACATAATTTACACAATATTGATTATTTTTAATCTCTAAAATTTGAGCTAAATGCCATTGCTTTTGCCACAAAACTTCTACATATTCATTGACTGAATAATCTCTATTTGTTTGGGTAAATTCTGAATTATTTTGCTCTAGATTAGTATTAGTATTTCGACGATAACCTTCTAAGCGGAGTCTTTCTGCATAAATTTTTCTAGGGTCTGCAATACGAATCCGAACTCTATCTAAACATTCATTCCAAGAGCTGTCATGACCTACATAATTTATACAATATTGATTATTTTTAATCTCTAAAATCTTGGCTAAATACCATTCATTTTGCCATAAAACTTCTATATATTGATTTAGCCTTAGTCTTTCTTCTGTAGAATTTTGACTTTGAATAGGACGAAGGCGATCGCTACCTATACATTCATCCCAGGAATCATCATAAGTAGGATAAGTAATACAATATTGATTATTATTAATTTCTAAAATTTTGCCGAGATACCAGTCTCCTTCCCAAAGTACTTCCACATAATCCCCTACTTGATAATTTTGTGCTAGTAAAAAAGGCTGATTAACTGATAATTTTTCTGTTATTTCTATAGATTTGATATTGGGCTGATTATTTACTAAATTTTGTGGTGATTTTGATAGTACATTTTGCCAACTTTTAGCTAATGTAAATTTTTCAGATGCCCGAGCTTTGTCAGGAATAATCAAACTAGAAAATATTGATAATTTAACCAAGATTATGACTAATAATTTGCTAAAAATTTGATTATTTTGAATCATAATGGATATCTTTTATACCGATAAAAAACAATAACTAACTCTCTAAAATTCAACACTGAAAGAAAAATCAAAAAGCTGATAACTAAACTAAGTATTATAAATTCAGGACTTACGCAAAGGCACTATCTATAGAGTTTATATACTATTGTCCAATAGTTTTAACCACTATATATAGCGTATCTGCATAAGTCCTAAATTAATAAAAATATAGCAGTCGAAGCAAAGGAAGCAGACATATCAAAAGCTTATAGCGCTGTGCGCAGCTCATCTGCTCCGGAAAGCAACAGCTCCGGATCGGGGAATAAAAAGCTAATAGTATAAGACTTTTAGCTATTGGACACCTCCTGTAATTTGTAAATATGCCAGCGCACATTGCTATATAGCAGTTTTCACAAAGGTAGACTACAAAACTTCTGCCTTCTATCTTTAAGCCAACAATTTTTGTATTCTATAAAACATGAAAACTGCTATAAAACTCAGACAAAACAAGATTTTTTCTTCTTCCTTCTTCCTTCTGCTATAAAACTGAAAGAGGCTAAAACTAACTCCAAAGGAAATAATTATTCCCTTCAATTCTAGTTTTAACCTCTTTATTTAAAACTCAGTAATAGTACGATTAGCGTCTTATCCTCGCTAAACTCCAAAAAAGCTAGGTATAAGAAACTGGTGCAAGCAATTTTCAATAATTATTAATTATTAATTATTAATTATTAATTACCCAACACCTTCTTCATCCCATTAACTGAGGTTCCAAAAGTCGAGTTAAACGAGTTTTTTGGTAACTGGTCATAAAAGCATCTAATGTCCGTAGAAAATCTTCCCGTACCTGAAAATGATCCACTCGATTCACTATTTGGCCATTTTCAAATAAAATCAGGGTAGGTAAAGTTCTAAGTTGATATTTACTAGCAAGCTTTAAACTTTCATCAGCATTCACCTCCACCAGCTTTAAGTGGCCATTCCACTCAGACTGAAATTGAATTAATTGGGGGACAATCATTTTACACAGGCCACACCACGGTGCCCAAAAATTTACTAAAACGGGGCTAGAGGCATCTAACACCTCTTTTTTAAAAGTTTTTTCGTTAACTGACAAAAGCATGGCTTCTCTATCTGACATTAATTAAATTTTTTATATCCATGGGATCATGCTACCAGTCTACGCTCCCAGTTGCACGGATGAGTAGTGGATGAGCTTGCCAAAGTAAGAAAATAAAAACAGCTACTCCTAGATATGCCCATCGGAGAAACTCCTGTAACTGTAGAGTTTGACGTCCTTGAATAATAGCCACAAAAGGCATAACCGATGTGCGAAATTTTAACTTTTCAAAAGATTCACCAAAACGCTGTTGAAGTCGTCGATCCCCATGCCATACACCGAACAAATGATGGAGTATGAGGCCAAAAGAGGTAACAAGGGTAAAACTTGTCCCTAACCAAAGAGTATGGGCAATACACCAAATTACTTGGCCTACCATTTGCGGATGGCGGGTAATCCTAATAATCCCTGTTTCATAAATATGGACTTGGGGCTTTTGAATTGCAGCAATTTCTAAAAGATTGAATGTAGAGGGATAGAGAAAAATAAATGAAATTGCTGATAGTATCCAGACTATAGGCTTAACTATTGGGACACCTTGCAGCTGCCACAACTGTAACCCATCGTAACGGTGGTTGAAAAAGTAAATAATCAGAATTACTGCTAGTGGCAGACTTACTAGAGCAAATAAAATACGATAGGGTCTAGGGCCAATTTTTGTTTCGGCCCACGGTCGGAGGGCTGCTAAACCACTATGAGCGATCGCAAAACTTAGCAGTAACCCCAACATAATTAAATGGCTAGGGGTTAACCAATCATTAGACATGGGCACTATGGAAAATTGATAATAAAAGTTAACTTTTGGAGGAATCGTCCAGCAGTATGCTGAAGGGACTTCATTAATTGATAATGAATAATGAATAATGGATAATTACCTCTGGTTAAAACCGTTCTTGAATTGAATATCAGGAAATCTGAATTTCTTCTCTTGGTCGATGGTTGGCCAGCGCAGGTTCCCTCGGCATCCCACCCTAAGGGAAGCTAGGCTTTTTCCTAGGTAATGCTTCCCTATGGGATGCTACGCAAACGCAAACATGTAGGTGACAGCCGTTTCGCTCCGCGACATGAAAAGCGGAGCTTTGCGCTAGCAAAACGACCGCTTTTTTCTCCTTAAATAAGGAGAGGCTTTAAACCGAATGAGGATTAATTATCCATTATCAATTGGTAATGCCAACCCCTGAAATGGGGAAGGAAATGCGGTGAGTGTGGAATTTGATTTTCCCAATAAATTATTTAGGAATTTGGAAATCAAAGGTCTTCAACTCTCAACCTCTGTCTTCAGGACTTTTGTCCCTGATTCAGTTTAATCTAAAACAGAAAAACACTATAAATTCAAACTTGTTAAAACTTTTCCACTCTCTAGTACAGGATGGCGGAAATAACTGGTTACAAAATCCTCAAACAATTACAAATCAATATTTTTGACTTTTGACTTCTTTGTAGCGACACTAGTTGCTCTGGAAAGACTTACCCAGTCAAATCAAATACCATTAGGCAATTTGCCCATTGGTTAACTCTTTGGGCGTTAACTTCCTCAATTTCTTTTTCCTTTAACAATATGTCTGAGCTTCCTTTCACCCTAGACCAATTACGCATTCTCAAGGCGATCGCTGCTGAAGGTAGTTTTAAACGAGCTGCCGATAGTTTGTTTGTTTCTCAACCAGCAGTTAGTTTACAGGTGCAAAATTTAGAGCGACAGTTGAATGTACCTTTATTTGACCGGGGTGGCCGCCGGGCACAATTAACTGAAGCTGGTCATTTACTACTTACTTATGGTGAGAAAATATTATCTTTGTGTCAAGAAACTTGCCGAGCTATTGAGGATTTACAAAACCTTCAGGGCGGTACTTTAATAGTTGGTGCTTCTCAAACTACTGGTACTTATTTGCTGCCCCGAATGATTGGAATGTTTAGACAAAAATATCCTGATGTGGCCGTGCAGTTACACGTTCATTCTACTCGTCGTACTGCTTGGAGTGTGGCTAATGGACAAATAGATTTAGCTATTGTTGGGGGTGAAGTTCCTCCAGAGTTACAGGAGTCTTTGGAAGTTATACCTTATGCTGAGGATGAGTTGGCTTTAATTTTGCCTGTTTCTCATTCTTTGGCAGAAAAGGAAACTATTCAAAAAGATGATTTGTATCACTTAAATTTTATTACTCTAGACTCTCAATCTACTATTCGTAAGGTCATTGACCATGTATTATCCCGTAGTGGTATTGATACTCGCCGTCTGAAAGTGGAGATGGAATTAAATTCAATTGAGGCAATTAAGAATGCTGTTCAATCTGGTTTAGGAGTGGCTTTTGTTTCTGTTTCAGCTATTGAGAAAGAGTTACAAATTGGAGTTTTGACTACGGCTAAAATAGATCAGATAGTTGTGAATAGAATATTATCGGTTATTTATAATCCTAATCGCTACCGTTCTAAAGCTGCTGAGGCTTTTAGTAAAGAAATTTTACCTCTGTTTTCTAGTCTAAATTTTAATCCAGATAATATTAAACCTTTATCTAAAGAAATACAGCCTATAGAGATAATGACTAATAATGTTAGTGACACTTAAGTATAAACTCTTAATTAAGAGAGAATTGTTGCATCATTTATAAGTTATTAAGTAAGCATTCAGCAGTCAGCAGTCAGCAGTCAGCTATCAGCTTTATCACCTTTATAAGGAGAAAAAAGCAATTTTATCAAGGCTTCAGAGTACGAATTTCTGGTTGAGAATGTAGTAGAAGTTAAATGAATGCTTGCTTTATTCATTAGACATCTCCAATAATAAAAAATCAAATCAATTATCGCACAGCAATTATCAATTCTTTCCCTCTACTCCCTACTCCCTCTTTTCCAGAGAGGTCTATTAATAGCTGAATGTTTACATAAATATTAACTGGGCTCAGGTATATTTTCTGTTCGTTAGTATAAAATTTTTGTCATATTCTTTAGCTCAAATTGGTCAAATCTCAAAAATTTTGCTATATCAAATCCGCTTAGGCTCGGTATATAAAGAATGTTCCATTTGAGCGCCATTGCCAAATCTTTATTTATCAAAATAATTAGGTCTAATACCAAGCGTGAAAAAAGAATGCTATGAAAAGTGCCCCTCAATCAGATATGCTTAAAAATAGTGGTTTCCGTTCATTAAAGAATAGTTATTTCTATCGTTTTTACCTTTTTTTCAAAATTTTATCCTTCTTCCTTCTTTCTTACTTCTACTATTTGTAACAAACACTTATCACGCTTGGTATAATACCCCGCTTTTTAAGGCGAAATATTTTTGGAGCCTTGCTCAAATATCCGTTACAAAAATAACTTCTAACTTCTAACTTTTGACTTCTGACTTCGTTAACTCCTCAAACCAAACTATATATCGCATTCATACTTGAGAAATAGTACTAGGATATTTTTTTTACATAATTAATAACTTCTGGAAAAAAAATCAAGAAATCTGACTCAATTTCAGTATAATTTTTAATCAGCTCATTTCCCGCAGTAGCAAGATTATTTTCTCTCTTCAAACGTCGCGATAAACGGACAAAAGTTAAGTTAATCCCTGATAAATTTTTGTAGGAACTAAGCCAATTCTCGGATATGATTTTCGGTAAAATTTTTTGTAATCTCTCAGGTAAAATTTCCTGATTTTTCTGCAAAATAATATATATTTTTTGCACAAATATATCTAAGTTTTCATGAGCAAATAAATTCCAGTGATTAGCTAAAAAATGGTCGTAACAAATATCAATGATTATTCCTGCTAAACGTCTATGACTATTACTAATACGATTTTTACTTCTCAAATATATTGGATGAGTATCAGTAAAGCAATCAACTTGACGATGGGTTTTGATTCCTTGAATAATTTCATGGCTATAAATAGTTTCATATTGTTCTAGATACCCTTTGACAAAATCACCTAATAAATTTCCTATTTGTGATTCGGGAGTATTTTTAGCTAAAAATAAATGAGCTAGATAGTTCATAAGTAGATAAGTAGCTGTGCAAAATTAATTTAACATTTGGGAGTAGGAAGTAGGGCTTAACGAAGTTAGAAGTCAGAAGTTATAGCGCTGTGCGCAGGCAACAGGCAACAGGCAACAGGCAACAGG
>NZ_CEZPJD010000228.1:0-10497 GCF_983059655.1 Okeania sp. | reverse complement strand
ACAGGAAATTTTTTTCTTCTCTTGGCCGATTGGAGATGGCTTCAAAACTCGTTCTTGCAGACCCACTCCGCTTTACATGTTGCGGAGCAAAACGCAATCCCACCCTACGGGAAGCTCCGCTTTTCGCGCCAGCGTTGCAAAGCAAACGACCGCTTTTTTCTTCTTTATAAGGAGAAGCTTTAAATCTTAATTATTCGTTAATATTCTCTAGAGTTTAAACAGTTTTTTTTGCTACAATAATCTTGTCACATATTACTACGCTAATTAATATATGGTAACTAATATTAATATTGATGAAAAACTCCTGAAGGAAGCTCTAGCTTTGAGCAACCATTCCACAGAAAATCTCCTGATAGAAGCAGCTTTGCGTGAATATATTCAACGTCGTCAACAACTGAAAGTATTAAAATTATTTGGTACTATCGACCATGAAGAAAATTATAATTATCAGCAACAAAGACAAAAAAAATGAATGTTGTCATTGTACATAAATTATTAATTATTTCCCCCTACTCCCTACCTACCTCTTTTAGTGAAAATGTCTATCTATTTTGTCTTAGTATCTCCAATAATCAAAAATAAAATCAATTATCTCATAGAAATAATCAATTATTTCCACCTACTCCCTACTCCCTACTCCCTACTTCCTCTTTTGGAGGAGATGTTTATTAAGTTTGACATAATTAATGAGATAATAAAAATACCAAAAAATTAACTCATTTTTCCAGTTATAAATTATGTCACAAACTCCCTTTTCTACAGAAGAAATAGCATCCGAAGGCATCAAACCAGAAGAATATCAAGAAATTCTCAACCGCCTCGATCGCCACCCCAATAAAGCAGAGCTGGGAATGTTTGGAGTAATGTGGTCAGAACACTGCTGCTACAAAAACTCCCGCCCTCTCCTTAAACAATTTCCCACCACAGGTAAACGCATTCTCGTTGGACCTGGAGAAAACGCCGGAGTGGTAGACCTAGACAATGGACTCCAACTCGCCTTCAAAATTGAATCCCACAACCACCCATCTGCTGTCGAACCATTTCAAGGTGCTGCTACTGGAGTAGGTGGCATTCTCCGAGACATATTCACAATGGGCGCTCGTCCGATCGCTGTACTTAACTCCCTACGTTTCGGTTCCCTAGAAGATGCCAAAACTAGACGCATTTTTACTGGAGTAATTTCCGGCATTTCTCACTACGGAAACTGTTTCGGAGTACCTACAGTTGGTGGAGAAATTTACTTTGACCCTGCTTATACAGGCAACCCCTTAGTCAATGTCATGGCATTGGGTTTAATGGAAACTCCCGAAATAGTTAAATCTGGTGCATCCGGTATTGGCAACCCAGTCTTATATGTCGGTTCCACCACAGGTAGAGATGGTATGGGTGGAGCAAGTTTTGCCAGTGCCGAACTCAGCGATAAATCAATTGACGATCGGCCTGCTGTACAGGTAGGCGACCCATTCTTGGAAAAATGCTTGGTTGAAGCTTGTCTAGAAGCATTCAAAACAGGGGCAGTAGTGGCAGCTCAAGATATGGGTGCTGCTGGTATTACCTGTTCTACTTCTGAAATGGCAGCAAATGGTGGTGTGGGTATTGAATTTGACCTTGACAAAGTGCCAGTACGAGAAACTGGGATGGTGCCTTATGAATATTTGCTCTCAGAATCTCAGGAACGGATGTTGTTTGTTGCTGAGAAAGGTCGCGAACAAGAATTAATTGATATTTTCCAGCGTTGGGGACTTCATGCTGTGGTTGCTGGTACAGTTATTGAGGAACCTATTGTGCGAATTTTATTTGAGGAGAAAATAGCAGCGGAAATACCTGCTACTGCTTTGGCAGATAATACTCCTATTTATCACCGGGAGTTGTTGACTGATGCACCGGAATATGCTCAAAAAGCTTGGTCATGGAATTCGGCATCTTTGCCATCATGTACGGAAGCAGGTATTGAAGTGCAAGGAAATTGGCAAACTTGGAATGATATTCTTCTGACTTTATTAGATATTCCTACTATCGCTTCTAAACATTGGGTATATCAGCAATATGACCATCAAGTGCAGAATAATACAGTTATGCTGCCTGGTGGTAGTGATGCTGCTGTCATTCGGTTGCGTCCGCAAATTTCTACGGACAACCCACCATCAAATTCTGGTGTTGCTGCGACGGTAGACTGCAATTCTCGTTTAGTTTATCTAGACCCATATATGGGAGCAAAAGCGGTAGTAGCGGAAGCTGCTCGGAATCTCAGTTGTGTAGGTGCCGAACCTGTGGCAGTTACGGATAATCTCAATTTTGGTAGTCCGGAAAAACCTGTGGGATATTGGCAACTTTCGGAGAGTTGTCGCGGTATTGCTGAAGGTTGTCGGGAGTTGGGAACTCCTGTTACTGGTGGGAATGTGTCTTTGTATAATGAAACTCTGGATAGTGATGGTCATCCCCAGGGGATATATCCGACTCCAGTGGTGGGAATGGTGGGTTTAATTCCTGACCTGAGTCGTATTTGTGGGCAAGGTTGGCAAACTGAGGGAGATATTATCTATTTAATTGGAAATTTAGGAGTTGGGTCTTTAGCTGCTTCTGAATATTTAGCAACTGTTTATGGTGTGGTTGCTGGGAAACCCAGTGAGGTAGATTTTGATTTGGAGCGTCGGGTACAGGGAGTTTGTCGTCATGGTATCCGTCAAGGTTGGGTAAATTCTGCCCATGACTGTGCTGAGGGTGGTTTAGCGATCGCTCTGGCGGAGTGTTGTATTAGTGGGAAGTTGGGAGCTGAGGTTAATTTGGAATTAGCCAAAAAGTCTGATTTTCGGTGGGATGAGTTTTTGTTTGGAGAGGGTGGTTGCCGAATTTTGGTTTCTATTGCGCCAGAAAATCAGAAAATTTGGGAGTCATATCTCCAGGAAAATTTGACTAATTTTTGGCAAAAAGTTGGTCTGGTTGGTAATGCTGCAAGTGGTTTCAAAATTTTAGTTGATGAGGGTGTGTCTTTGATTAATTTAGAGATGGAGGAAATGAGCGATCGTTTTAACAATGCTATTGAAAGGCGGCTTTCATTAATGGATAATGGATAATGGATAATGGATAATGGATAATTACCTCTGGTTAAAACCGTTACGGAATTGAATATCAGGAAATATTATTAATGGATAATTGATAGTGGATAATGGATAATGAAAGAATTCTCTAACTCCCTAACTTTCTAACTCTTTAATTATCAATTATAAATTTTCAATTATCCATTGGTAAAAGGAGGCTTTCAACCAGAATTATTTAATTATTAATTATTAATTATTTGGTAAGTTTTAGGTTGTAGGTTTTAGGTTTTATATCATGTCCAGATAATAGCGTGATGAAAAAACTTATTATGAGTGCTTCAACAGTAAATCTTTCTATTTTCCCTACTCCCCCACTCCCCTACTCCCCCACTCCCCACACTTAGGGTGTCGCTTCGGGGCTGAGAATAACAACATATTCTCCACGATCGCTCTGCTGAATAATTACCACTGAAGGGCTAACATTTGATGGAGCATTTTTTGGCAAAGAGGGGAATATATAATATTGACCGTCTCTATCGATCAGCAGTCGCCAGATAATTTGGAGAGGTTGAGGCTTGGTTTTGTCATTGTAATCTTGTAATAGTAACTCTTCATATAATTCTAAATCTCCGATAACACGAAAACTGCCAACTTTAGGATCGTCTCCAGTATCATCAACTTTTCTGCCTAATGGTAGTTTATTTTCTGGTGTTATTAAAGTTACTACTGGAAGAGATGATGTTTCGTTGCGCGAGTCTCGAATAGCATCAACTTTTCCCTGATTTTGACCGAGGAAAAATAAGGCTGTTAATAACCAGGTAACTATGACTATTTCATTAATTAAAACTTTGTCATACTTTTCATCATTAACTGGTTGAAAATTGGGAAATGAAAGGAGGGTACGATTAATTATATGGCATTTTCTTTTCAATGTTTTTCGTAACAACCAAGAAATTATTTGATTAATAATATTTGCCAATCCTTGGGTAAAAAATTGAATTATTTTGAAACTAATTATGATGATGATAAAAGTGGCGATCGCTATCTTAATAGTGCGCAAGATAGTAGAAATATCTCCGCTAGATATGTTGCCGAAAAATACTTGTATTGGCACAATTAAAAATGATTCAAATGGTAAATCTAGAGTAGTTACTTCTAGTTGAAAATAACTAAAATAAGCCCAACGATAAATCCAACCTGTGAAATATAAACCGACTCCTAATACACTTAATAAACTAGCTATTTTACCAAACATTTTCTATAAATTATGATTTTTTTATAATTTTATACTAACAACTTTTAACTTTTAACTTTTGACTTTTGAATTTATGCAATGGTGCGTTACTACAGATTGTTAAATGTGCGCTGGCATATTTACAAATTACAAGAATTGTCCAATAGCTAAAAGTCTTATATTATCCGTTTTTTATTCCCCTCCTGGGAGGGGGAGGGGCAAGGGGTGGGTTGCCTGTTGCCAGATGAGCTGTTGCCTGCGCACAGCGCTATATCTCCGGAAAATTTCACTAACACAGTGGTTAAACATATTAGTAGTAACTAATATTTATATCCGGTATAACTATGAAGATAACTCAAATTATAATAATTTTTCTAGTTGCTTGTCTGACAGTCGTGGTAGGAGATATCAGACAGACGATCGCTAACCCTAAACTTATTGTAAAAACTGAATGTAAATCAACGGTACAATCTATTCCTTTTTCCTTCCCTACTAATGCGAGAGTGGTATTAAAAGATGGTGATAGTAGATCGGGTACGGTAATAGATATTAATTCTCAAGATATTACTATTAAAAAAGGTCAGATTGTTAAAGAAGCGATCGCTAATATTGTTCGGATTAAGTTTAAGGGAGACATTTGGTGGCCAACTTCTAGTGAACCTATTAAACTTCGTGGGGATGAAGATGAACTAGATATGAAAGGTACACCCCGACGTTTTCAGGTCCGAATGGATGACTTGGAATGGGAGGATGCAGAGAAAGGTATTGCAGTTATTAAACATGAAACTGTGCTTGGAGTAGATGAGGCAAAAGGTCTACCTCGAGATATGAAGTGTCCTGGTAAGAGTCGTTATATTGTCAGTGAGATGGAGTTGGAACTGGAGCAACAAATTTTGATTATTACTGCTACTTCTCACTCAAGAACAGAATAGTATTTAGTATATTAGACATCTCCGAAAAAGATATAGGTTTTTTGCAGGAGTAGGCAACAGGCAACAGGCAACAGGCAACAGGTAAAATATTTTTAGGAAAAAGGCACGAAAAAAGATTTTTTAGGGTGAATTTTTCGTATCCTTAGCCTGCTCTAATTAAAAGATTTATTTTCTGGAGATGTCTATTGAGTATTTAGTAGGTTGGGTTCCGGAATTGATATAATTATTAATTGTTAATTATTAATTATTAATTATTGAACATGAGCATTATTATTTCCGATCAAATTTTGTGTGCGACTAGAATGACGGAATCTGAGATGAAACTGGAAATAGCTGTTATGCTTTTCCAAAAAGAAAAACTGACTTTAGGTCAAGCTAGTCGGTTTGCTGACATGAATAGAATTGCTTTTCAGCATTTATTAGCTAGTCGTCAAATTCCAGTTCATTATGACATAAAAGATTTGGAAAAAGACATTAAAAACTTACAAGAGATGGGGATATTATGATTATTGTTAGCGATACTTCAGCTATCAATAACTTAGCCTCTATTAACCAATTAAATCTGTTGCAGCAAATATACGGTAATGTGATTATTCCTACAGCAGTTTACAAAGAATTGACAGAAACAACTTTTCCGGTAGCTGGTGCAACTGAAGTTCAAACATATAGTTGGATTTCAATTCGCTCAGTTACTAACCAAACTATAGTAGAACTTTTGGAAAAAGAACTAGATCCGGGTGAAGTTGAAGCCATTGCTTTGGCAGTAGAAATGTCAGCAGATAAACTTTTGATTGACGAGCGTCAGGGTAGGGAGGCAGCAGAGAGATTAAATTTACGATGTACAGGGGTTTTAGGAGTTTTAATTGCGGCTAAAGGTCGAAAACTGATTCCTGAAGTTAAACCTTTGCTAGATCAGCTCATTCATCAAGCTGGTTTCTGGGTAGCAAAACCTCTGTACGACCAAGTCTTAAAAATTGCTGGGGAATATAGTTAATCAATGTTGTAGTAGTAGTTAGTTAAGATTCAATTTTTAGCCAGTGGGAGCATCTTGCTCCCGTTATGGTTTTGCCCCTGTCTTGCGTGAGCGAGACGCTCACACTGTGTTTTCTACGGAATCTCTATTTTCTTTTCTTTTTTTCAAAGGAGTTTTAATGAATTTGATTTTCCCTTGCCATTCTTTCTCAAATTGCTTTTGTCTCTTCAGACAATCAGCTAATATTAATTTCGAATCGTAGTTAAAAGCTTTGGCGTGTTCTTCTCGAATTTGGTAAATTTCTTCTAAAATTTCATCAGGTAACATCATAGTTTTTTCCTCTTAATTGATAAGGTGTACAAAGTATTGGTAATTCATAGCCAAAGTTAGTGCTAATTTCAGATAGTTTTCTCTGGATATCAGGGTTAGCAATATGGCGACAATTCCATGTTAAAAGATAGTCTAAACTATAAACAGTTGCTAGGGCAATATGCAACGCATCATCACTAGCTTTAGGGGGAAGATTGGTTTGTTGGAGAAACTGTTCAGTCAAGTTTGTAACAGTTTCATTGGCAAAGAGAAAGGGAAGGTTTGTAATAACCTCTATTCTTTTTTGAGCCATTTCTGGATCGCCTTTTGCTATCTCATTTAATACTGTCTCAGAGACATAGATTTCAAAATTGTCTCGGCAAGTTTCCCACCATTCTCTGGTTACTGTCATATTAGCAGCAACAATTAGATTTTGGCTTGGTCTGGCGGTTAAATAGCCAATAACACTTGTTTCCAAATATAAAGTTTTACTCATGGCTATTTAATTCTTGTTCAAATTTACTTTGTTTAAATTTGCTCATTGCTCAATTTTAACCTAATTCTATTTGGCTTAATTATTTATTTGAGGAAAATAAGACAATGAAACGAATTATTATTACCTCTCTAATCGGAATAACAACCCTGACTGCAACTCCTCTAATACTGCCACTATTACCACAACGGAGTTACGCCCAAACTTCTGACTCTCAGGCACAACAATTAGAGCAACTACTAGAAACAGCATTCCAACAAATAGGGCAATATCAATCTCAGGAGGCTATAGAAACGCTTCAACAAGCTTTAGCTATTGCCAGAAAAATTCAAGATCGAGAAAAAGAGGCAGATGCTAACTTTGGTCTTGGTTTTAACTATTATCGTATAGGCAAGCCACAAGAAGCATTAAATTTCTATGACCAAGCCTTGATGATTTTTAGGGAAGTGGGCGATCGCTCTGGAGAAGCTATCACTCTCACTGGTATTGGTGTAGTTTACAGCAGTATAGGTCAACGCCAAAATGCATTAGAATACTACCAACAAGCTTTACCTATCACGCAAGAATTAGAAAACCGCTCAGTAGAAGCTACTACTCTCATTAATATTGGTGTAGTTTACAGCAGTATAGGTCAACGCCAAAAGGCATTAGAATACTTGCAGCAAGCTTTACCTATCACGCAAGAAATAGGCGATCGCTTACAAGAAGCTACTACTCTCACCAACATTGGTGCAGTTTACAGCATTACAAGTCAACCCCAAAAGGCATTAGAATACTACCAGCAAGCTTTACCTATCATGCAAGAAGTGGGTGATCGCTCAAGAGAAGCTGCTGTTCTCGATAATATTGGTGGAGTTTACTACAGAATAGGTCAGCGCCAAAAAGCATTAGAATACTTGCAGCAAGCTCTACCCATCAGACGAGAAATAGGGGATCGCTCTGGAGAAGCCATTACTCTCAATAATATTGGTGAAGTTTACCGCAATATAGGTCAGCGCCAAAAGGCATTAGAATACTACCAGCAAGCTTTACTCATCTTTCAAAAAGTAGGCGATCCTTCAGGAGAAGCTGCTGTTATCAATAATATTGGTGAAGTTTACCGCAATATAGGTCAACGCCAAAAGGCATTAGAATACTTGCAGCAAGCTCTACCCATCAGACGAGAAATAGGGGATCGCTCTGGAGAAGCCGTTACTCTTAATAATATTGCTGCTGTTTACGAAGATATAGGTCAACGCCAAAAAGCATTAGAATACTACCAGAAAGCTTTACCCATCTCGCAAGAAGTGAGCGATCGCTCTGGTGTTGCTAATACTCTCAGTAATATTGGCGTAGCGTACAGCAGTATAGGTCAAAGCCAAAAGGCATTAGAATACTATCAGAAAGCTTTACCCATCTCGCAAGAAGTGGGCGATCGCTCACAAGAAGCTACTACTATCATCAATATTGGTGCAGTTTACAGCAGTATAGGTCAACGCCAAAAGGCATTAGAATACTACCAGCAAGCTTTACCCATTACGCAAGAGGTGGGCGATCTCTCACAAGAAGCTACTACTCTCAGTAACATTGCTCATGTTTACCGAGATAGCAACCAACCAGAGAAAGCTATAGAAAAGTGGGAAAAGTCAGTACAAATTACTCTAGAAATGCGTGGGGGGTTAAAAAAAGAAAACCGTAAAGCTTTTTTAGCAGATGAAAAAAATGAGGGCAGATCGATCGCCCTTATAGATCTCCTCATTGACCAAAATCAACCTGACACTGCCTGGCAATGGTATAACCTGGCTACTACTTTCGACCTCGCTGACTACACTCGCCTTATTGATGCTAAAGTCAAAAACCCAAAAGCTCAAAAACTGATTAACCAATGGCAAGAAAACAATCAACAATTACAATTTCTCTACAACAAAATAGAAGATGAATGGAGTCTTCAACTTTCCGAACAAATTAACCAGTTACAAGCAACAAACAGCCAACTTGCGGAAAAAATTAGCAAGGAATTCCCAGAAGTTGCCGAGCTTTTTGAATTCAAACCAGAAGACATCGACAAACTCAAAGCCAATATTGCACCGGATACTGTTGTTATTCAACCTGCTCTTTTAACTGGTATTACAAATGTTCCCGATAGCATCGCCATATTCTTTGTCACTAGAGACAAACCCGTCTTAGTTAAAAAAATTCCCATAGATACCCAAGAATTTGATTGCATCCTCACCAAATATCGCAAGCAACTAGAAAACCCCAACTCCGACGACTTCGCCGCTAACCAAGAAAAACTCTATGACTATCTCATTCGCCCGATGGAAGCAGAAATAGCAGCTTACTCCCCCAAACAACTAGCCATCATCGCCACCGAGAAATTGCGTTATATTCCCTTTGAAACCCTATACGATAATCAAGCTAACGAATATTTAATAGAAAAATATCCCATCCACTACCTCACCCGCATCTCTTCCCGCATCAAACAGCAGGAAAAAAAGACTCAATCTATGAAAGTATTAGCATTTGGAAATCCCCAACCCACAAAAGTAGACCTCTCTGGTGCAGAGGATGAAGCCAAAATTATCGCGGAACAGTTACCAAACAAACATTACATTCGAGAAGAGGCAACCCTCCCTCGTTTCAAAAACGAATCCCTTGGTTTTCCCTTAGTGCATCTCGCTACCCACGGTTGCTTTCAAAAGGATGGTTGCCCTGGTGTGGGTTTAGAAGCAAATACTATTTTGTTTGCCAATGGAAAAACTTTTAATATCAGAGATGCTGCACTTTTAGGATTAGAAAATACTGATTTAATCGTTTTGAGTGCTTGCCAAACTGCCATGAAAGCTGACTCCAACGGTGAAGAAATAGCAGGAGTTGCCTATTTATTTGAGCGTGCGGGAGCTGATGCGGTTATTGCCAGTTTATGGAATGCGGAGGATGAGATGACAAAGGATATTATGGTAAAATTTTATCAGAATTTGCAACAAGGAATGACAAAGGTGGAAGCATTACGTCAGGCAAAGTTAAGTTATAAGGATGAAAGGCCGTTTTATTGGTCGCCTTTGATTTTGATAGGTGATGGGGAGTGAGGGAGTTGCTAGACACAGATTCGGGCGCGGATAAACGGATTCATCATTTTACATCATCTGTGCAACAAAGCCCCCTAAATCCCCCAATTTTGGGGGACTTAAAGATAGCAAATTGACTCTTGTTCCCCCCAAATTTGGGGGGCTAGGGGGGCAAAATTCAGTATCAAAAAACTTTTCAGATATCCTCTTAGGGCAATATTTAATTTATCAAACATTCCTTTCTGTTACCCACCCAAGTTATAAAGTTTATTTGGCAGTTAGTCACAAAATTTATGAAAAGTTTTTTGCGCAAGTTGCAATTGAATTAATCCTCCAAAAATATCAAGTTTTACTATTAGTAATTGACATTAAAAAAGAGGAAATTATTAAATGGATAAGCTAATTCATTATCAAAATATCATCAAACAAATCCTAACTAATTATCAAAGAATATCAGCACAAGTTCCCGAT
>NZ_CEZPJD010000227.1:2567-10518 GCF_983059655.1 Okeania sp. | reverse complement strand
GAAATCTCTACTAAGCGATCGCCCATTAACTATAAATACCTGTAGAGACTATTGATAATCCCTACAGGTATTTGTACATTATCTTATCAGATCAAGGTATGGTGCGATCGTCAATAATATTTTCTTAAGATTGACGAACCAAATAATTAACTTTTAGCAACCATTTCAGGCTCTAATACTTTGCCTTTAGGAAGTTCCCCAGTTGCAAAGATTTGAGGATCGCTATAATCTACTCTTGCATCCTCTGGAATATTTGTGAAAGCTATTCTAGACTTAGACTCATAGTTGAAATTGCCCCAAGGTATAGTATCTTCCAATGACATCTGGATTGGTAATGTGATTGGTAAAAATGCGACCACAAACCGAAATACATCCACTGTCATGTATAAAGTATAAAACACTAACCCCAAACCAATACTGACTAGAGGCGATAAGTCAATTCCCCAAAAACAGAATGCAGCAATAAGTAAAGATAGGATGTAAGGATACGAAAGGCTCATGAAGAGAAACAATACAGCAAAGGAAACAGGAGGAGTTCCATAAAGATGATTAATCCTTTCCGCATAACCTTCCTTAGCACCTTCAACCGAGCCATGTCCATACTGGCGAAAACGTAAAGGCATTGGAGCTCCGAATAGAAAACCCTGAAGTTGCTTCCAAGAACCCAAGTGCTGCCAAATTTTAGGTTGAGTACCAATTAATTCTGCCATTTCTTCCATCCATTGATCGAAGAAATATATATGAGGCCAACGCTCTGTCATCTTTGGATTTTTGCATGCGTGATCGTCAGCTTCTTTCTTAATTAGTTTTTTCAACTCTTCTTTCTCTGGCAACTCAAACCCACCAGAAAAAACTTGAGCAATAAAGCGTGACTGCATTTCTGCCATAGCAGGGATGGAGCCAATAGTTGGTCGAACAGTACCAGTAAATGCCAGACCAGGCATATCGGGATGTATACAGCCTCTATACAAGTCTTGGTGTCGGTATTGCCAGTTATCAGGAAACTCAATTAGGGCAGCTCCAGACTTAAATCCTGTATTAGCTACCACCATATCTACTTCTTCTCGACTTCCATCTGGGAAGTAAGCACCTGTTTCATCAAAGCGCTCTACCTTACCTTTTGCTATAATTTTACCACTATGAACCAAATACATGATATCGTCAGGAGGAGTATCTGGTCGAGTCAGATTACCACTAACATCTCCAAAATTGCTGCTAGGTTTAGGCCAGTACTTACCTGCCCAGTAATAAGGAATATAAGCTGTTGGTAGCCATTCTTTAGGAAACTTTTGTAACCATGGATGATAATTAGCAAAAGCGGTACGTAATGGCTCTGGTAGGCGAGTAATCCAGCTCATTTGCGCACTCAATATTTCCTGATAGTCCTTAATGTATTGACCAATTGGCCAGAATTGGATCTGATCGAATGGTTTATTAGTATGAGGATAAACGCGAGGAGCAAAATTAAAACCACCCGCTGCCACAACAGTTTTATCTGCTACACTGCTAATTTCAGAGCTGATTCCAATTCCACTTTCACCAAGACCCATGCACACTACTTTTTTACCCCGAAATTCTTCCGGGCCTTTATATTTGAATCCGTGCATTACAGTACCAGTAAACTTATCTAGTCCTGGAATTTCCCTGATAACTGGTTTGCCATGTAAACCAGTGCTAACAACTACATAATCGTAACCACTATAAGTTTCCTTATCGGTGATTACATCGTATTTTTTTCCATCACTGCTGCGAGCGATCGCCTTGACATCAACTCCAAACTTAACTTTATCTTCTAAGCCATAATGTTTAGTAAATGAGCTTAGATATTCCATCATTTCTTCCGGTTTCATGAAGTCAGCGTATTCACTTGGTGCTTGGTAACAGCCATATTCTGTCATCCACTTGGAAGATGTGAGGGTTGAAGTCTTCCAGCAATATTTGTGCCATACACCACCTAAAGTTGCTTCCTTTTCTAAAATCGTCAAGTCCACACCGATGTCTAATAGTTCTTTGGCAGCTATTAGGCCAGAAGATCCAGCCCCTATAACTAGACCTCGCTTTGTTTCTGTCATCACCATTTCCTTATGTTTAAAGCTTTTTAACTTTACGAGTTAAGAATTATTTAATTTTATCCTAAAGATAATGATGATACATTATTTTCTATTTGTCAATACTTCACTATTGTAAAAATTACAATAGGCTTTCTAAAAAAATATAGCAGACAAAAAAACTAGGAAATGCGATCAATTTTTATCGCAAGTATTTTCATTTCATTTAGAACTATCTATTATGTCTTTGTGATCTAAAAATCTTATCTAATCTACAAAATATCTTTTATATTTTTTCTTTTTTTCAATAACCAAATTTTTTTTTATTCCCTGATAGATATTGTCTTGTTCCTTACTTTTTTACTACATACTTTAGCAAGTAGTCCATATAATATCAAATCTGTTTAAACAGTCTTGGGTTTCTCAATTATTATTATTTTATTTTTAAAGCAACCCAAAGCACAATTTTACCGTGTTATTTAATTCACATTTTTTGAGATACTTTGCTCTTTCATTCTGACTGACAATCTATAATAATGCTCAATCTAAAACTATCACAATATCAACTGCTAAACTATCACTAATAACTGAAATTCCAAGTATCATCTCCTGCTTGTATTATGGTTATCGCTACTACTTCTAAATACCTCAAAATTTTTGTCTAAATCTAACCAAAAAGTCCCCTGTCTTTCTTTTTCTCAATGATGACAAGTAAAGGTTGTGCATTTTGTTCTACTGTTCCTGATAGTTTTAGTTCTGCGACAACATCGGATATATTATTCAATAACTTACCTTCCCCATTCAATAAATCTTTGATATCATCTTCTTTGGCTTTACCGTATTCGACTACAACAGTATTTGGTTTTTGTTTTCTAACATTTTCTTTTTCCAAATCTTGATTAATTTGATCGGTAATCTGAAGTCTTAGAAAGTTAAACTCCGAGAAACCAAAATAATCTACATATTGTTTAGTATGTTGGTAAGAAAACTGTAGATAATAATCAATTAAACCAAAAACGCTAGTAGTAGATAACAAATTACGATTAAATTGCTTTAGTACACCTACAATGGGAATTGTACTAACTGAGTTGACTAAATAAGCAAAAACATTTTCTAGTTCTTGATCTACTCTTGCAGCACCACCTAACATTTTAGTTATAATTTCGGCAAAGAGTTTAGAAAATTCTTCTGCTAACTCGTGAAATTTATCTTCCACAATATTAGGCATAAATGGTATCCTTTCTAAGTGTTGCAGCCAAATCAAGTATATTAGTGTACTACATTGAGTTACAATATATGTTTTAAGAATTTCATTTTGATTGATCTGTTCAGACACTTTGGACGGTTCAAACCTGCCGGAGTATGCTATTGTCTTGGATATGGGCGTATACTTATGATGTTGAGTACCCTGCAGCATAATTTCAAGGAAGCTACTAATCAGTATATTGTTTGATATCTCTGGTGCGTATAGAGTTGGCATAGTACTGAGACCATTGATTGTTGACATATAAGGAACAATATCCTTGTCACACCAAATTCGTTCTGTGCGATCGCCTAGTTTGCACTGATAATACTCTGTAAAAGCTTCATTTCCAGGACTCATACCTGCTACAGATGCCACTTTGATTGTGGCCATATTATTGCTATCCCATTCTGATTGACAGTCTAGTAATGATAAACCGAGCAACGGTGAAATAGTACCTCCTAAACTATGACCCGCTACTGTTATTTCCACAGGTTTAGTAGCATTGCTGACTATTTCTCCAAGAATATCAACCAGAGAATTACCTTGAGCATCCTGCATTCTAGTCATGTGAACTTTCAATGCCGTACTTAATCCTGAGGATACTGCTGGTTCATCAGTATACGCTGCATCTTGTTTACTATTCCAGGGTTGACCTTGATTCCATTTTCTCACAGAAAAAAAACGAGCGTTTTCAAACAATATAGTGTAGATTGAGAATGGATTTGTTCCTGCAACAGAAACGACATATTTATCTATGTCTGTACTTTCAGCATATTTAGCGACATACATTGTACTATCAGCGACTGAAGAATACCTCCTTTGATAAACATATACCCCCCATACAAGTTCCCATTTTCCAATTAATTTCTGAGCTTTTTGACTAGCAAAAGTTTTCTTGACTGATGAAGTTGCTAAATTTGTTAGATATTCTTTTGAACCACTATAAGCTTTAGGAAAGGATACACAATAGACCAGCCACATGTGGGATAATATCGTTTGTTGCCAAGTGTATTCTCCTGGTTGTATCTTTTTTTCTGTTATTGTTGTTGCCATTGTTATTTTTCCTTATTGGTTTCTTGCTAATAATCTTGAATATTTATGAACCTTAAGCATTATTTCAAGGCAGTTATAAATTATGAATCGAGTGCGTAATTCTGGGGTTCCCATTTCCTGTGGAAAGGTTACGCCAACAAAATTTAAGACGCACTCAAGACACTCAAAAGTCATGCATTAAGCATTTACTAACCAAGCAAACCTTTATCACTTATCTTTTTCTCCACTACTACAATTAAAGGTTGTGCATTTTTCTCTACCTGACCTGACTGTTTTAGTTGTGCAACAACATCAGATATTCCTTCAAGTAGCTTACCTTCGCCGTTAAATAAATCGTCAATATCGTCTTCTTTGGCTTTACCATAATCCACAAGAATAGTATTGACTTTTTGCTTCTTGTTCTCTTCTGTACCAAGTCTTGCCTCTACTTGACTGGTAATTTTTGCTTTGATGTCGTAAAGCTCTTGAACTTCATAATATGCAACATATTGGTCTACGTGCTGGAAGTAGAACTGCATATACCAATCCATCAAATGATAGATGTTCTCACCAGTAATTAAGTTCTTAGGAAGAGCAGACATTACAAGAGAAAGATTTATTGGGATACCAATATGATCGAGTACATCCTCAAGCATTGACTCAATTTTCTGATCTATTTTGTCTGCTGTCACACCTTCGTCAATGACTTCAGCAAAAAAGTTTGACACGATAGAAGTAGATGACTTAATGACACTTTGCATCTTACTTTCAAGAGGAGCAAAAACTTGACCCACAAATGGAATCTTTTCTAATTCGCTAGACACATCTAGTAAGCTACTCAGAAAAACGTAAAGTAGCATTCCGGCACACTGTTCTGAAAGAAAATCTTTTACTTCAGGATATTGGTTAATATTTTCGAGGCGGAAATCATTATTAACCGTTCCAGTATAAGCTGCCAGAGAGGTAACACCATGATAGTTATAGCGTTCAATCGACTTATTGAATCCTAAGCATAAAGCATTAATCAACGGAGTAGCAGGAATATCAGGCTCATATAGGCCAGCAACCGCAGCAAGACCTTCCTTTTTGGCAGCATTAGGAACAACATCAAGAGAGCACCATAAACGTTGAGTTATGTCACCAATTTTTGATGTGTAGTACTCCTGAAAAGCTAGGTTTCCTGGAGTTGGCCCTGCTAGGGAATAAACTCCTTTTAAAGCAGCGATACCACTGCTATTCCACTCGGACTCACGTTCAAATAAGGATAGACTCATCAGTGGAGCTAGGGTACCTGCTAAACTATGACCTACTACATAAAGATCTATTGGTTTAGTAGAGCTACTGGTTATTTTCTGGAGAGCTTCTATAACCAAAGTACCATTACTGTCCTTAGTCTTATTAAATACTGTATTTAAAGCCCTTGTAAATCCTGAAGAGATAGAGGGTTCAGTACTAGCTTTGAAATTTGGTGGGCTTTCCCAGGGTTTGCCATTTTTCCACTCTTTAGTTGAGAATAAATCAGAATCTTCAAATAGAACACTGTACAATGATTTCATATTTGTTCCAGCCACAGAAAGAACATAAGTATCTTTTTCTGGATTGTTATCATTGTACTTAGCAATATAGAGTGTGTTGTCATTCACTCCAGACTCTGGGAATTGAAAAATAGCAAAACCCCATACGAGTTCCCATGTGCCTATCATTTTTTTGACTCTGGGATCGGCTAGAATTTCCTGAGCTGATTGAGTAGATAGTTGTTGTAAATATTCTTTTGAACCTACATAAGAATAAGGGAATGAAATGCAGTAGATAATCCACATATGGGACAACATTATCTGTTCCCAAGTGTATTCTGTTGATGGAGCTTTAGGTGTTGCGGGTTCCGTTTGTATAGTTTTATATTTTGTTGCCACTGTAATCTCTCCTTTAATTAGTGGTGCAAAGCTGGATAATTTGAAAACAGTAGGGACAAGATTGGGTTTTCAGGATATCATCTACAAGCTGGTTGCAAAATCAAAGATCGACCCAATTAATTAATAATTATATTGTCCTTGTTGATTTTTGTTAAAAACAAAAACTTAACCAAGATAATTATACAAGATTTTTGTATCTACACAAAAGTATTTTGACACAATAATTATCACCTTTAATAACAGGTTAAGAAAAATTAAAGTCCTTGGGATTAGCTTGAAAAGTGTTGAGCCAATAACGCACAGTTGAAAAAGGCCAATTATTTACTATCTTGCCTGTTTTTGTTTTGTACCAACTACTGCAACCACTATTCCACACAGTTTGAGCAGCAGCAACCTGTATTTTTTTGTTATATTCAGAATTAATATCAGGCTTCACATCTAAATATTTCTGTGAATTATTTTGCATCATTTGGATACAAGAAAGAATGTAGTTTACTTGACATTCAACCATAAAAATAATTGACTGAGTACCTGTATTTGTATTAGGTCCATAAAGCATAAACAAATTAGGAAATCCTGGAATCATAATTCCTTTATATGCTTCTGCTCCATCTTGCCATTTTTCTTGTAACAATTGATTGTTTAAACCAACTATTTTAATTGATGATAGGAGGACTGTATTAAATCCTGTAGCAAATATCAAAGTATTTATGGGATATTCTGTACCATCTTTGGTAATAATTTGATTCTGATTAATTCCTTTAATTTCATCAGCAACTACTTCTACATTAGGAAGTTGTAGAGCTTGATAATAATCATTGGAAATTAAAATGCGCTTACAACCAACTTGATAGTTGGGTTTTAGAATAGACTTGAGACTTTCTTTTTTAACTATCCTATTCCTTTGAAAGTCCAGGAAAGCGGTACTGATTTTGCTAACAATATTGTCTTGTTTTATAGTCAGATAAACAACAAAAAATTCATGAACTAGATATAGAAACCATCTATATAATCTAATTGTAAATGAAAAGTTTTTACCTAACCAATGAATAAAATTTGTAAATGGAAAATCCAGCTTAGGTGCAATCCAGGGAGCGCTACGTTGAAAAACAATCAATTTTTTCACCTGTTGAGCGATAATCGGAACAAACTGAATTGCACTTGCACCAGTACCAATTACTGCTACTGTTTCATCTTTTAGATCATGTTCGTGATTCCAACGAGCAGAATGAAATTGAGTTCCTGAAAATGTTTCTAAACCATCAATATGAGGATTTTTTGGTTGATTTAATTGTCCACAACCACTAACTAAAATATTGGCATAAAATTCTTCTCCAGAAGCAGTATAAATACGCCAAATATTTTTTTCTGAGTCAAAAAAAACACTATTAATTTCTGTATTAAAAGTAATGTGTTTTCTAATATCATATTTATCAGCGCAGTGTTCTAGATATTTAAGTATTTCTGGTTGTTTGGGATAATTCCGCGTCCAGTCACTTTTAGGTTCAAATGAATATGAATATAAAATAGATGCTGTATCACAACCACAACCAGGGTATGTATTATCGTGCCATGTTCCCCCTACGTTATCTGCTTTTTCATAAATTTTGAAGGTTGTAATACCAGCTTTTCTGAGATTAATTGCCATACACAGACCAGATATTCCAGCACCGATGATAGCAATTTCTAAGTTTTGTTCTTGGTTAGTAGAA
>NZ_CEZPJD010000227.1:0-2467 GCF_983059655.1 Okeania sp. | reverse complement strand
TTAAAAGATGTATCTCTTACCATATTAGTAAGTATAATCTGACCTTCTGAAAATTCCACATTACGTTCAAAATCCAAACCAACCCAATCAGGAACTAGACTAACTTCAAGATGGTGAATTACTGTACTATCTCGTATTTCATATTTACCACTATAAGAAAGATAATTTCTACCAGCACTAAAATATCTCAAGCTTGCCTTAATATATTTGCCAAGATTAGCAATTAATTCTAGTCCTAGTTTAGCATTTTTCAAGTCTTGCATTTCTTCTACTGATAGACCCAGAAGTGGGCGATCGGTCGTCATAATTGATGCTGACATATATCCATCTTCAGTATATATAAGATAGCCTGTAGGATTTTTACCAAAGGGATAAGCAACTTTTTTTTCTGCATCAATAGTGTGAAAATCAACAAGTTTCCAAGTGCCAACTAAATTATCTTTTGAGATTAAATTATCGCTCATTTTTTCTCCTACTAAATTTTTTTCTGCATTATCACTTGTTTGTAAACTTCTATAGGTTAGTTTGTTTTGTTGATAAATTTGTCCTTCCTCGAAAGTATTACCGTAAAAGTAGACTACGCCTAAACTAAAAAATATCAGCAAGATAGTAAGACCAGTCCAAATTTTGCGCTTCATAAACTTATTGTCTCTATTACTACCCTCCTTAATTTTATCATTTCTTTTATGGGTTTAATACCAAATTGATAAATGTTTGCTACAAATATCTAGGGTATTTTTTAGAAGTCAGGAGTCAGGAGTTAGGAGTCAGAATGAATAGTTTCAATGCCATTTTTTAGAGCATAAATTATCTTTTTTTCTCAAAGGGACATCTACTTTAAATTATTTTTATCGGTCTCACTATTCGTAACATTCTTTTTTTAAATTGGTATAATACCCCACTGTCTACACAGTGTTCAAAATTGTTTGGGTGAGAATCCATAAGTAATTTTCCCTTCTGCCTTCTGCCTTCTGCCTTCTGCCTTCTTCAATAAAAAAGGGTGCTAATTTTGCACCCTAATAATTTATTGAGCAATTAACTGTGGTAAAAGTTCTTGAGAGATTAGCTCCAAAAGTAATTTTTGGCTATCCTTCAAGAACATAAACATATGTTTACCAGGTATCCTATCTATTTTTAGGTTGCTGGTAGTATACTTAGACCAATCAGAAAGTTGGCGATCGCTCACTGTATAATCATCTACTCCACTAAAACTAGAGATGGGAAAATCTAGTGGCTTTTTCTCTAAATAACGGTAACTTTGTAACAGTTGAAAATCTGCTTTAAAGATATTCATTAATTCATTGAAAAGCGATGAATCTTGAGTAATATTTTCTGGAATTTCTGAAATTTCTAGAAGATAATTTAGTCGTTCTGCTTCTGAAAGAGATGCTATTGTTTCTAACAAAGTATTGTCTGATGGTGGAACGACACCACTCAAAAACAAGTGGATTGGTTTGAGATTATATTTTTCTTCCAGAAAATAGGCAAGCTCAAAAGCAATAACCCCTCCCATACTATGACCAAAGAAAGCAAAAGGTTTATCCAAATAAGGAGAAAGGAAATCGGCTAAAACTTCAATCAGATTTGCAAAATTTGTAAATGGTTTTTCTTGAAGACGCCTTTGCCTACCTGGCAGTTGAATGGGTAACACTTCTATTTCTGGAGGCAAAGCATCAGACCATTGTTGATACATAGAAGCACTGCTACCCCAGGGGTGGAAGCAGAATAAACGAGTACTTGCATTAGGTTTCGCTTTGTGGTATGCAATCCAACCACTTCCTTTTTTGGTTTCAACAGTTTGGTCAGATGGACTGCTGTCGGTCAATTGTTCAACCAATGCTTCTGCTAATTCCATGATACTAGGACCTTGCAAAATTAAGCTGGCAGGTATAGTTACTGCTAGTTGTTTTTCGATTTTGCTCCGGAGTTCCACAACGCTCAAAGAATCAAAACCTAGTTCTAGAACAGATTCGTGAGTGTCTAAGGCTTCAACAGTATTCAGTTGCAGCACCTTAGCTGCCAACTCTTGCAAATATTCTACTATCATCAACCTACGTTCTGATGTGGTAGCAGCTTGCAACTTCTCAATATCTATTACTGATGAAGGGGAGACTATAAATTCTGCTTCTGTAGACTTTTGCTCCGACTCTGTAACAGATTTTAACTGTTGTTGTTTCAGCAACTCTAGTATTTTCGGCACTAACTCCAGTTCGCTTGCTGAGAGATTACCTGTTTCTGCTAGTTGCTGGGTTAAGGTTTCTGTTGCCGTTTCTGTTATCTGAGCAAAAGTTGATTCTGATAACCCTGACTTCTCACTTTCTATCCAATACCGTTGTCGTTGGAAAGGATAAGTAGGTAAGCTGACTTTTTGTCGCTGATAATCTTGGTCAAATCCTGACCAATCTATTTTTGCTCCCCGAACGTACAATTCTGACAAACTAGAAAGTATTTGCTGCCATTCATTCTT
>NZ_CEZPJD010000226.1:0-10530 GCF_983059655.1 Okeania sp. | reverse complement strand
TGCTTTTGGGTTGCCCATACTAACTGTAGTCTATCCATGTGAAAAGCGCTATAAAGCCAAAGTTGACTCCCATAAAGCTCAACAGCAGCATAGTACCGACAAAGGCGATCGCTACTTGGATCGCATCGGTATAATATCAACTATAGCAAACAAACCCCCGCAAGCAGTGTAGATGAACACGATAGTAGCAATTAGTATGACTCCAATAGTATAGCTAGTTCCTAAAAAACTCTCAAAAACGTAGCCTCCTGCCACTAAATTTACCGTCAGCAAAAATGCAAAGCTCAAAATCATAATAATGGAAACCACAATTTCCGTTAAGCAACTGTACTTAACTCGATAAATGTCTGGGAGAGTAATTAATCCCATCATGGTAAATTTATGTTTGTGTTAAGCAAGATAGACTTTGCTTGTGCGATATTACCATGAATTGAGACTGAACCCTGGCATTGGATTAATGAGATAATTATCGAATTCTAGCCTTGGTAATGGCTTTGTTGTAAAAGACAAAAATAGAGCGTTGCTGAATTAAGAGATGAATCTTTAGGAAAGTGGAAATTTCATGTACTTCCCATCTTTAATACTTCTTCTTTCTCCAAGTCTAAAATTCATCCGGCAAATTTGATGAGAATAACGCACTATCATCTTTGATGAGTTCAATCGTTAAAGCCTAAATGTTGGCGTAGAGAATGGCGCATAATATCAACTGGTACAGATTTTTGTAACCATAATTCCAAAGCTGCAGCTCCTTGTTGAACCAACATTTCTAACCCATCAATAGGGGTCGCTCCTCTAACCAGGGCTTGCTGAAGAAATTTAGTAGGGTTAGGAATATAGATTAAATCATAGACTATTGCTCCTGGTGATAATAAATCGAACACTTTATCATCTACTGGAGACTGCTCGATATTGGGATACATTCCAATAGGAGTAGTGTTCACTAGCAAATCTGCCTGTGAAATTAATTTTGATATTTCATCCCACTTATGTATTTTTAGATTTACTGGTAAAGGAGAATTAATCCAACTTTGCTGAAAAGCAGCTAACTTTTCTTTAGACCTACCAATAATATGAATTTCTGCGCAACCCAATTGCGTACAACCAGCCACTACTGCACGAGATGCACCACCATTACCTAAAATTAACGCTACTTTTTGATGCCAATCCCAATTATAAGTTTTTAGTGGAGAAAGAAATCCTGCGACATCTGTATTTGTCCCTTCCCATCCTTTGTCTGTTTGATAAACAGTATTAACCGCCCCCACTGCTTGAGCAAGAGTTGACACTTCTGACAACAGTGGTAATATCGCTTGTTTGTGGGGAATAGTAATATTAAAGCCCTGAATGCCAATAGCAGAAAACCCAGCAATAGCTGTTTTTAAATTTTCTGGTTTAATTGGAAAAGGTAGGTAAACATAATCTATTACATTTTGTTGATCATTTATTGCTTTAATAGCAGCATTATGCATTACTGGAGACAAAGAATGTTCAACAGGATAGCCAATGACTCCTAGTAATTTTGTTTTACCTGTAATCATATTATGTTTGGGTGAATAATTAGACTTTGGTGGAAGAAAGGCAGAAGGCAGAAGGGTTTTTTCAATTTTAACTGTATTTTATACACTAATGATGCTACCAGACTTGATTTCATTTAAGAAATATGGATGCAAAATTGCTATACAAGAAAAGTCGCCCTCTTCAGGGCGAAGCTTGAATCCAAATTGTTGATCAATTACACTGATATTCCTAATTTGAGGTATGATGTTATACTGAAATAAAAGCACAAGTAAACAACTTTCTGCTTCTACTCCTCTTCCTTTCGTCCTGACTCCTAAGTAATTAAGATTAATATCATACACACTATTCAAGAACCCCATTATACTGACATTGGAGTAGATGTAGATGCTGCCAACTCTTGCAAACGCTCTTGCTGATCTTGAGTAATACAAGCTTGAATGACATTTTCGATATCTCCCTCCAAAAGAGGTGCAAGGGAAAAGTTCTGACTCAAGCGATGATCTGTCACCCTATTATCCTTATAGTTATAAGTCCTAATTTTTTCTGAACGGGAGCCAGTACCCACTTGCGATCGCCTCATCGAACTAACTTCCTGTTGTTGCTCTTGTAGCTTCATCTCATAAAGTTTAGCTCGTAAAATTTGCATTGCCCGCTCTCTGTTTTGTAGCTGACTGCGCTCCTGAGTACAGAAAATTCTAATTCCCGTGGGTTTATGAAATAAATCTACAGCAGTTTCTACCTTGTTCACGTTTTGTCCACCTGCTCCACCAGAACGAGCGGTTGTTAGTTCAATATCTTTTGCGTCTATCTCAACTTCCACATCATCCACTTCTGGCATAATGGCCACTGTTGCCGTTGAAGTGTGTACCCTTCCTCCTGCTTCTGTGACTGGAACTCTTTGAACCCGATGAACTCCTGCTTCAAACTTCAGCTTACTGTAAACCTGCTCTCCTTTAATTTCTAAAATTGCTTCTTTAAAACCACCCATATCTGCTAAAGACTCACTCAGTAAACTCACCTTCCATTTTTGAGTTTCTGAATAACGGGAGTACATTCTCACCAAGTCCCCTGCCCAAATACTCGCTTCATCCCCTCCTGTACCAGCTCTAATCTCCAACATAATATTCTTATCATCGTTGGGGTCTCGTGGCAGTAGGGCAATTTTCATTTGAGTTTCCAGAGATTCCAGCTTGGTCTCCAATTCCGCTACTTCCATTCTGGCCATCTCTTCCATTTCTTGGTCGCCACCAGCTTCTTTCAATATTTCCTTAGCATCAGCTAATTCTTGTTGAGTATTTTTCCACTCTTCATAAGTATTTACCACTTCTTCTAATGAGGAGCGGGCCTTAGCTATTTTTTGGAATTCAGTTGGATCTTTTGCAACATCTGGATCTGCTAGACGTAGAGTTAACTCATTGTAGGTTTGCTCAACAGATTTTAATTTTTCTAGTAAATATGTTTCAGCCATTGTCAGTTGTCCCTTGCTTTATTTAGTATTTTATTTATGGAAGATTTTTATGGATATTTTGATATTAATTGTTGTCTATAAAATTTTACCGAAAAGCGACGTTGAAAGCCCCTGTTTTTTAAGCGGTGAATGAAAACAAGCGAGTTGTTCAGACTAGACAACTTTAGTTGTCCTGTGTTATTATCTGCATATACAAATGTTTAGACAAAAGTAAGCAGAAAGCTAGGGTTAAACTTAAGCCGACTGTGTAGGGGCACTTTGACTCGTCCCCAAAGAGTATATCTTTGGTCAGCTAAGAAAAAATGAAGCAACATGGATTTATCCAATTGCGTAGTATCAACTTAGAATCCCCTAAGCAACAGCTATGGGGAGTAGTCAAAGACAACTAATTAAGGACAATTGACATTCCAGCTATTTTTTATCTTTACTCTTTTTAGATTTAGAGCTTTTCCCTCCATCTTTCTTGCTATATTTACGCATAAATCTCTCAACTCTTCCTTCAGTATCAATAATTTTCTGAGTACCTGTAAAAAAGGGATGATTTCCGGACCAAACATCAACATTAATCTCTGGTTTTGTAGAACCAATTGTCATTACCACTTCACCATTACAGTAAACTTTGGCTTCTGGATACCACTCAGGATGAATACCAGCTTTAGGCATTTTCTTTACTCTACTTAAATTAAATTACAAATATTTTTATATGCTATTTTAGCTTATTCTACTGAATTATTACAGTTAATTTTGTGCATTAAATTATGGGGTTGGGGGCGGGTTCATCATCAATTCTTTTTCCCTCTTACCTGTTCCCTCTTTTGAAAAGATGTCTAAAGTTTTTGCCAATTATCACCAGCTTGTAACAATTGGCAATCTAGTTAGGGCTTTAGGCTTATAGTTAGGCTAAAAAATCAAGGGACAATTCTTAGCTCCTACCCCCTCGCTAATTCCCATTTCTCCTGTCTCCTGTCTCCTGTCTCCTGACTCCTACCCATGCCAAAAGATTTTTTCAGCAAGCCCTAGTCAAAATATCATCGTTTGGAATACTGAGGTGCTTTACGAGCTTTACGTAAACCATATTTTTTCCGTTCTTTCGCCCGAGGGTCCCGAGTTAAATATCCTTCTGTCTTTAGAGGTTTACGATTATCTGGGTCTAACTGGCACAAAGCCCTAGCAACGCCTAACTTAATAGAATCAGCTTGTCCTGTTAACCCACCTCCTGTAGCCTTCACTAGAATGTCATATTCATTTTCCAAACCTAAAGTCTCTAGTGGAGCTTTTGCCGATGATAAATAACCATGATTATATTGTAGGTATAATTCACCATCCTTGCCATTAATAATTAATTTGCCTGTACCTGGAACTAGGCGTACTGAAGCGATCGAAGACTTACGACGACCAGTACCCCAATACATAGCACGGCCACTTTCTTTTTCTTGCATTATGATTGTTCTCCTGGAATAGTTTGAATAGTTAACGTTTCAGGTTTTTGAGCTTGGTGAGGATGGTCAGGCCCTGGATAAACTTTTAGTTTAGTATGAAGTTTTCTTCCCAGAGAATTTTTTGGTAGCATTCCGTAAACTGCTTCCTCAATAATTCTTCGAGGCAAACGAGCTTGCAACTTAGAAAAAACCTCTGTTTTCATACCTCCTGGTCTTCCTGAATGGCGACGATAAAGTTTCTGACTACTTTTTTTACCAGTTACATCCACCTTTTCAGCATTAACGACAATTACAAAATCTCCTGTATCGAGATGTGGAGTATAAGTTGGTTTATTCTTACCCCTAATAATCATCGCAATAGCAGTAGCTAGTCGCCCTAAGCGCTGACCTTCAGCATCAATAACATACCATTTTGGCTCTAGAGAATTCAGTGGAGGAACGTATGTTGTATTCATAATTTACTTAATTTAGTTGTTTTTTTAAGAAGCACTCAGCAATCAGCTTTCAGCTTTCAGCCTTGTAAAAAGGGATTTAATTAAATCAATTCAAGATATTATTAAATCAACAATTTCATCTTCCTATTCTCTGAATTATGTAAGAAGTCTATTTAACTAGCAATCATCTTTCAGCATTTAGCTGGAGCGCTAAAACAAGGGTTTAAGTCCCCCAAGTTTATTTTAAAAAGCCCGTGGCGCATATATTTTGGGGGTTTTAATTCCCTATTATACACGCAACTAGAAGCTGATTGCTGATTGCTGATTGCTAAGTGCTACTTCAATCAATAAAAAATAAATTTAGGCATATTATTATACCAAACTTCTTGGGTAAAAGGAAATTCCAGATAACCAACCCGCAATAAACAGAGGCCACTAGCTGGAGCTGAGTGCTTTACAACTTCCCTTCTTTGATTAACCCAGATATCTGTAAAACTTTCCAGAGATAGCTTTTGTTGACCTACTTGAATGAGTAACCCCACCAATAATCGCATCATTCCATATAGAAACCCACTAGCTTGAACCTCTATATGAATAAATGGTCCCTGACTTTCACACTTCACCTCTTGTACATCTACCCAAGAATGAGGACGAGAAGAGCCAGCTCTTTGAAAAGCAGCCAAGTGATGACGGCCAATTAAAGGATTCAAAGCTGCTTGAATCAACAATGGATCTAGTGGTGCTTGATAATAATGCCAAACAAAAGGCATCACAAACAAATTAGGCCGTTTCTCTGTATATAGGGTGTAGCGATAACGCCGCGAAGTTGCAGAAAATCGAGCGTGCCAGTTAGATTCGACTTGAGCCGAACTTGCAATTAAGATATCATTACCCAGCCGTGAATTGAGAATAGTAGCCCACTTGTGGGCAGGAATTGGGCCTGGAACATCGAAATGAGCTACTTGTGCTGCAGCATGAACTCCTGCATCCGTTCTCCCTGCACCATGTAATATTACAGGCTGGTTAACCACAGAAGAAATAGTATTTTCAATCTCTTCTTGTACAGTTCGTTGATTTGGCTGTCTTTGCCACCCATGAAAATGAGTGCCTTGATATTGAATTACAAGAGCAACACGCTGAAGTGACATACTCCCACACTAATTACAAGAATCAGATTTAGGCTTCTCAGGGACTTCTCTATCTGATTGATTTCCCAACTACCTATTACTATAGATCTTAAACCAGTTCAATAATTGCCATTTCTGCGTTATCTCCACGACGGCGAACAGTCCTTAAAACACGGGTATAACCTCCATTACGAGAACCGTATCTCTCCTGTGCCCCTTCAAATAGAGAGTGAACTAGCTTTTTGTCAAATATATAACCTAAAGCTTGTCGGCGAGCTGCTAACGATCCATCCTTTGCTAAGGAAATCATTTTTTCTGCTTCTGACTGTACAGCTTTAGCACGGGTTTTTGTGGTAGTAATCCTACCATGACGGATTAATTCAGTGGCTAGGGAACGCAGAAGAGCGCGGCGCTGATCTGCTGGTTTTCCTAGCTTTGGAACACGACGACTATGACGCATGACTACTTTGAGTATCTAAAATATTTGAGCTGATGTTTTTGATTTGTGTTTCCCTACTGCTACTAACAGCTTCAAAGACTCGGTCGATCATCTTTGAAAGCATAGTATTTCAGATTTACATTTTTTATGCCATTGACAAAAACTGGTTTGAATTCCTAACTTTTGGCCTCTAAGTAGCTTTAGCAACTTTTTCTTGAGGTAAAGTTATGCCCAAGCGTTTTTGTAAAGCTTCTATAACTTCCTCAGCAGATTTTTGACCAAAGTTTTTAATCTCTAATAGATCTTCTTGACTGTACTCCAGTAGGTCTGCAACAGAGTTAATTTGCGCTCTTTTCAGACAGTTATAGGCCCGAACCGATAGTTGTAATTCTTCTATTGGAATCTGACTTGTTGGATCTGTAGGCTCTCCTGATGGAGGCTCTGCCATATTAGTAATATCTTTGAGTGGCTCAAACAAACTCATTAAGATACTAGCAGCATGACTTAAAGCATCTTGAGGTGTATAACTACCATTTGTCCAGACCTCCATAATAAGTCGGTCTTCTTCTACAGAGCTACCTATACGAGCTTCAACTGTATAGTTAACCTTACGAACTGGCATAAAAATGGCATCAATTTGCAGAAAATCAAGAGCTGTAACATCATCGCGAGTACGATCTACCGCTCTATAACCAGTCCCTTTCTCAATTCTAAACTCCATCTCCAGAGTCGATCCAGGAGATAAGGTAGCGACATATTGACTGCGATCGATTATTTCCACCTCCGAAGGTACATCAAAACGATCTGTAGTTAATGTTGCTGGCCCATCTACCCTAACTCTACCAATTTGTGGTTGGCTGGAATGGCTTTTGAGAACAACCTCTTTCATGTTCAGTAGGATTTCTAGAACATCTTCCCTTACCCCTTTGATTGTGGCAAACTCATGATTAACCCCAGCTATCCTCACTGATGTAATGGCTGTTCCTTCTAAGTTAGATAGTAGAACTCGCCTCAGTGCATTACCTACTGTTGTCCCTTGACCGCGAGCTAGTGGCTCTATAATAAATTTTCCATACTGACTACGATCTTTGTCAGTTTTAGATTCTATACACTCGTAATGAAACTGCGCCACGGAGTGACCTCCCTTGAACATTAAACCCCAGAGTTAATAATTTGATTAGACTCTACGCCGTTTTGGTGGACGGCAGCCATTGTGAGGAATTGGGGTAATATCTCGGATCAAAGTTATCTCTAGTCCTGCCCCTTGTAAAGCCCTAATAGCAGTTTCTCTTCCTGCTCCAGGACCACTAACCATCACTTGAATCTGACGCATTCCTTGGTCGTTGGCTCGACGTGCTGCGCTTTCTGCTGCTGTTTGTGCTGCAAAGGGAGTGCCTTTTTTTGCTCCTTTGAAGCCACTAGAACCTGCTGATGCCCAAGAAATTACTTCACCATTCAAGTCAGTAATAGTTACAATCGTATTATTGAAGGTAGACTGAATGTAAGCTACCCCATTAGGCACATTCTTTTTTTGCTTTTTTGCACCTGTTTTTTTACCTGGTTGTCGTGCCATATTTGTCTTTATGAGTGGTATCTCAAGTTAATAATGTACTTTTCTCAGAACAATTGGACTTATTTCTCATCTTAAAATCTTATAAGATTTTTCTGACTTTATATAGCCTTCAAAGCTATGCTATATCCTTGAGTTACTAGAAGTATTGTGTTTTGGTCTTACATCACAATAATGTCTGAGAAATAATTTTTTTTGCTGGCTATTGAATTTTTAAATGCTATAATTTTAGTATTAGCGATAGCCACGTTTTCTATCTGAAAAGAAAATCCTAGTATATATACTCAACTCGTTAATCTGATGATTTTTTTTATCGGTTTGAGTTCTTACTTTTAGTAGTATAGCTATGGGTCTAGAATTATTGTAATGTCTAAGATAGCTAATTTTTTGTTTCTCAAGCCTGGAAAATTTTTTCACCTATAGTCAATCAATTTAACTAGAAATAATTCTTTTGTCTCTTTAATTTAAGAGTTATAATGAGACAAGAAAAATTTACTTTCAGAGCTGATAATTTAATTCGATGAATTTACTTTCAATCTGAATAAATTACATTAATATGCTTGTACTTTAAGATAGAAGTAGAGTAGATAATCAAATCAAATGATACTCATTTAGAAAGTAAGGTTTTGACTAAATTTTTTCTGCCCTTTGGTGAGCTAGGTCTCTACTAAAATTATAGTAATAGCTTTACATTAATATACAACTAAAACTTCTATTTCTTAGCACTGGCTTTTTTCTTACCAGCTACAGTTCGACGTACACCTCTACGAGTTCTAGCGTTGGTGCGAGTCTGCTGTCCTCTAACTGGCAGACCCATCCTATGCCGACGACCTCGGTAAGTACCAATATCCATCAACCGCTTGATGTTCATGGCTTCCAATCGTCTCAGGTCTCCTTCAACTTGGTAGTTATTCTGAACTGTAGAACGAAGTGCTGCTATATCAGCATCACTTAAATCCTTGACACGGGTATCAGGATTTACACCAGTTTCATCTAAAATTTCTTGAGACCGAGATAGTCCAATTCCATAGATGTATGTCAGACCAATTTCTATACGCTTATCGCGTGGGAGATCAACTCCTGCAATTCGTGCCACTTTACTTTATCTCCATCACCTTAAAATTAAGCTTAAACTTAGGTTAATTAGTAGGCAACAAATATGATGCCTGCATCCAAATACGCTTAACCTTGACGTTGTTTATGTTTGGGATTAACGCATATAACCATTACTCGTCTTTTACGACGAATAACACGACACTTTTCACACATTTTTTTGACAGATGCTCTAACTTTCATGCGTCATTATGGCAATACTACAAATTTAGTATTGTATCATTTACTAATGTTTTCAGCAAGTAGATAATATCTCTACAAATTATTGAATAGAGATTTGATTATTACTACTTTTTCCGCAGCCGATATGTAATTCTACCTTTTGTCAAGTCATAGGGTGTTAACTCCACCTTTACTCGATCGCCTGGTAGAATTTTGATGTAATTGCGACGGATTTTACCAGAAATATGGGCTAGCACATTAAACCCATTATCTAGGTCTACTCTGAACATAGCATTCGGCAGGGACTCCGTCACTGTACCCTCCATCTCTATGAGATCTTGTTTTGCCAACTGTCAATCACCTCAACGCTGCAAGTAACCAATTTTTTATATTGGGAACAGCCTGTTATTTCAGGTGATTCCCCTCAACATAATCCTATCAAAAAGTTTTTAATTTTTAGAGGTTATTGAGCATGAGTCATACTAATATATCTCTATAATATTGAGTTGGCACTTAAATAGCTACAACCAAATATATAAGGTAGAAAAAATTTATCAAAATCTAATTCTTATCTACCCTATGATGATACATTAACCGATAGCTTAAGAGTATTAGTTACAGCATCAACAGATTGATTTCCATCTATTGTAACTAGCTGTTGACGTTCTTTGTAAAATTCAATCAAAGGCTCTGTTTGTTGATGGTAGACTTTTAAACGATTTTTTATAGTTTCCTCATTATCATCTTGCCGACCTCTTGATAATAAGCGATTGACTAAAACCTTATCTGGAACTTGTAAATTTATGACCATCAAAGAATTACTAATTTCAGCTTTTTCTTCTTGAGTGTCATTTCCATTTTTACTTGCAGATAAAAGTTTTTCTACAAAGTCTGCTTGAGTGACATTTCTCGGAAAGCCATCTAAAATCCAACCATGTTGAGCATCATTTTGTTTAAGTCTTTCTTCAACCATGTCAAGGATGAGTTGATCGGGAACCAATTCACCTTTGTCCATGTATTCTTTAGCTTGTAAACCCAGGGGAGATTTTTGTGCCACATTATTGCGTAAAATATCACCTGTAGAAATATGAGGAACTTGGTAAAATTCTGCTATTCGAGATGCCTGTGTTCCTTTTCCCGCTCCTGGCGGACCTAAGAATATCAGTTTTACCACTATTGCTTCACCATTCCTTCGTATCTCTGAGAGATAACATAAGTTTGAATTTGTTTTGCTGTGTCTATTGCTACACCCACTAGAAT
>NZ_CEZPJD010000225.1:0-10566 GCF_983059655.1 Okeania sp. | reverse complement strand
TAACTGAAATGGCTACCTTATTTTATCGGAACTTGCGATTATTAATACTAACTATACTAATTATTTTGGTCTGGGGAATCTCATCTTTTTTAACATTGCCACGACTTGAAGACCCAGAATTAACTTCCCGCTTTGCAGTCATCACAACTTTTTGGCCGGGAGCTGATGCGGAAAGAGTTGAAGCGTTACTCACAGAAAAAATAGAAGAAGAATTATCTGAAGTTGAAGAAATTAAAACTACAAATTCAACTTCTAAAGTAGGAAGTTCAACTATTAGTATTGAATTACTAGATTCAGTTAAGAAATCAAATGTGGACACAGTTTGGTTAAAAATTAGAGATAAATTAAATCAAGTTACTCCTCAATTACCTGCTAGTAGAAGTCAGCCACGATTAGAAGAACTTGAAGCTAGAGCTTATACCATGATTACGGCTTTAACTTGGGAACAAGATACAAACCCAAATTATGCGATTCTTACCCGTTTATCTAAATCATTAAAAGATAAATTATTAGCATTACCAGGAACAGAAAAAATCGCCGAAATTGGTAATCCTCAAGAAGAAGTATTAGTAGAAATTGATGCAGCTCAGTTAGCTAGTATTGGTATTACTCCACAACAATTATCTACGCAAATTAAACAAAGTGATGCTAAAGTTTCTTCTGGTCAATTTCGTAGTCAAAATAATGATTTACTTCTAGAAGTTGATTCAGATTTAGATTCCCTAGAGCGGATTAGAAATATTCCAATTAGCTTTAGTAAACAAGGGCAATTTACTCGACTTGGAAACATTGCTAAAGTGAGGAAAAAAATTGCTGAACCAGCAAATGAACTAGCATTAATTAATGGTCATCCTGCCTCTACTTTAGCTGTATTTGTCAACTCAGATTATCAAATAGACCTTTGGGCAAAATCAGCAGAAGCAGCTATAGAAAAATTCCGGCAAGAGCTTGGTACAGGTCTAAAACTTGAGATAATTTTTAATCAAAATAATTATATTCAAGCTCGTTTCAACAGTCTGATGTTAAACCTGTTAGTGACTGGTATGCTGGTATTTGGAATTACAGTCTTTTTAATGGGTTGGAAATCTGCAACTGTTGTGAGTTTAGCATTACCTTTATCAAGCTGTATGGTTTTAGGGATGATGAAACTTCTGAATGTTTCTGTAAATCAAACCTCAATAATTGGATTAATTGTAGCTTTAGGATTATTGATTGATACAGCAATTATTGTTGTTGATAGAATTACTAAAAATATGGTTTCTGGATTGAGCGCTGAAACTTCTATTAATGATGCATTTAATCATTTATTCCTGCCATTAACAGCATCAACTTTAACTACAGCTCTAGCATTTTTACCAATTGTTTTAATGTCTGGTCCTGGTGGAGAATTTGCCGGTGGTATTGGCATTAGTGTGATTTTAGCTGTTATTTCTTCTTTAATATTATCTCTAACTATAGGTTCTGGTTTAGCAGGAAAATTATATCATACTTATCATGATTCTTCGCATTATATTCAACGAAAATGGTGGCAAACTGGGTTTGCAAATTCCTCTTTAGCTGAACTTTACCAAGTCAGTCTACGAAGTGTATTGAGCCGTCCATGGTTAGGAATATTATTAGGTTTAATTTTACCGATAACTGGTTTCATTCAAGTCAAAACTCTCCCCCGACAATTCTTTCCTCCAGCAGAAAGAAATCAACTGCAAATAGAATTAGAATTACCTGCTTTAAGCTCCATTGAAAAAAACAAAAATACAGCTATAAAAGTCAGAAATTCAATGTTAAAGCATCCAGAAATTGAAGAAATACAGTGGTTTTTAGGACGTAGTTCCCCTCGGTATTTCTACAACTTAGCATCAGGTAGACAAGATTCAAATTACGCTCAAGGCATTTTACAGTTAAATTTAATAGCTAAACCAGAATTTATTAATGTACTCCAAGCAGAAGTTGATACTGCATTCCCTGAAGCTCAAATTTTGATCAGACAATTAGAACAGGGACCTCCCTTTGATGCACCAGTAGAAATGAGAATTTATGGTCCTAACTTAAATCGTCTACAAGAATTAGGACAACAAGCAAGGAGTATCTTAGTTCAAATTCCTAATGTAACTCACACCCGCGACACTTTAAGCGAAATTCGACCCCAACTACAATTACAAGTGAATGAAGAAGAAGTTCGTTTAGCAGGATTAGATCGTGCTAGTTTGTCACAACAGTTGGAGACCTCACTGGAGGGAAATTTAGGAGGTTCAGTAATTGAAGATACTGAAGAATTACCAGTGCGGGTACGAGTATCGAACTCTCAACGGGGAGAGGTTAGCAAAATTACATCTCTAGATTTACAACCAACTGGTTCGAGTTTAAATCAAAACAAATTTAGTTCAACTAACACAATACCCCTGTCAGCTTTAGCAAAAGCAGAATTAAAGCCAGAATTTTCTCTGATTAAAAGACGTAATGGTAGACGGGTAAACTTGATTCAAGGTTTTGTTGCTGCCGGAGTTTTACCTTCTGAAGTTTTGCAGGAGTGGCAACAAAAGTTGAATGATTCAAACTTTGAATTACCATCCGGGTATTGGTTGGAAGTTGCTGGAGAGTCAGAAAAACAAGGTGAAACTGAAGCAAATTTGTTTGCTACGGTGCCTCTAGTGTTGTTGTTAGCAACTTCAATTTTAGTTTTATCCTTACATTCCTTCCGAGCAACTGCCATTATTGGAATAGTTGCTATTTGTGCTATTGGTTTAGGATTTTTCAGTTTATGGTTATTTGGTTATCCCTTTGGTTTTATGAGTCTGATCGGAACATTTGGTTTAGTGGGAGTTGCTATTAATGACTCAGTAGTAGTTTTAGCTGCTATCCTGGAAGACCCTGAAGCATCCACAGGCAACCGTCGAGCTATTCGTCAAGTTGTTATGGGTTCCACTCGTCATGTAGTTGCCACAACCTTAACTACAATGGTAGGATTTGTTCCTTTGTTAGTACAAGGTGGTAGCTTTTGGCCTCCTTTGGCAATAGCGATCGCTGGTGGTGTTGGTGGCTCAACTTTGATAGCTCTTTATCTTGTTCCCTGTTCGTATTTATTTATAGTGAATTTTGGGACTTTAGGGAGTAGAGGAGTAGGGAAGTCTAGTAGGGTGTGAAGCGCGCTAGCGTAACACACCAAAACTCTATATCTATTGTCAGTGCGTAAGTCCTTTTTATATCAAAAAATATTAAATGTTTGATTTAATTGTTTAAAGTAAAAGCTCAATAGACTGACGAAATTAGGAACACACTAATGAGTAAAATTTCTGAAATTACTATATGATATCAAATCCGTTTAATTCGGTATAAAAAAATATTCCATCTTTACCCAGAGCGGAAAGAATTCTGAGTTCTCTTATCTTCTGAGTTCTGAATTGCAGAATTGCTGGATTCTGATTCACTATCTTATTACACCGATACTACCGGATTTGATATGAAGAGTTACTAGAACTTTACGCTGCCAGACAGCCGGATTTTACTAGATACACAATCGAATACACAGACCAATATTTCGAGAACGGAATCGACTTAAGAGGAGTTAAATTCAGGGGAGATAGTCTGGAAGAACTCATCTATGCTTTGCAAAACAGTAACTTGAGTGGAGCCGATCTTAGAGGTATTAGTTTACGCAAACGTTTTCTTGATAGAGCGAATTTGAGTGGTGCTAAATTGAATAAGGCTTTTCTGTGGCGAGCTAACTTCACCCAGGCTAACCTGAGTGCAGCTAACCTTAGTGGCTCTGACTTGCAAGAAGCTTCTTTTACTTATGCTAATTTAAGAGAAACCAATCTGAGCAGTACTTATTTATGCGAGACTTGCTTCCCTTGCGCCGATCTGAGCAGAGCTAACTTCACTAATGCTAAGATTGAAGGTTATATTAACTTCTCTAAGGCTAATTTAACTCAAGTTGACTTCACAAAAGTTATTTTGGATATTAGTTGGGATGAAATTAGTTTTAAAGAAGCTTATTTTGAAAATACAATTATGCCAGATGGCAGCATCCGTAACAGTTAATTTTGCTGTCAATAAACTCAAGCAAATCCCCTAACTATTCCAGAAAAATTAGGGGATTTATAAATTTTTAATTCGTCAATTGAGCAATAGTTTACAGCGATCAAAAACGTTCTTCTCTTCTTACTTCTTCCCTCTTCCTTCCTAGCTCCTGACTCCTGACTCCTGACTCCTGACTCCTAATTATTTAACACATTAATAATCTCTTCTGGGTCGAGACGTTGTGTATAATCTGGGTTAACAAAAGCATGAATAACTGTACCATCGGAGGCAATTACATAAGTAGCAGCAATTGGTAATTCAAAACTTTCATCACCGTTGTAAGCTGGTAAGTCAATGCCAAAACTTTGATATATTGGGCGTAATTCTTCGGGCAGTTCAAATACTAAACCAAATTCTTTAGCAACTTTATTTCCACTATCGCTTAAGACTTCAAAAGTTAATTCGTTTTTCTCTGTTGTGGAAAGAGAATTGTCTGGTGTTTCTGGAGAAATGGCGATTAATTTTGCTCCTAATTCTGTGATTTGTGGCAAATACTTTTGTAAACCTCTTAATTCCATATTGCAGTAAGGACACCATCCGCCACGATAAAAAGAAATTACTACAGGACTTTCTACAAGTAATGAATTTAATTCTACTATTTTACCTACTGCATTTTGCAAGCTAAAGTTAGGAACTTTTTTCCCTACTTTTAAGCTATTGTCAACAATATCAGTGTTAGCTAAATCAACTACCGCTTTATTCATTTTTTCCTTTGCATCTTGTGGTAGTTTAGCTTCTATTTCAGTTTGGAGTTGTTGTAAGCTTTTAGTTAATTCCATGGGATTTTCTCCGATTATTTAGAATGATTGTTCCAATTAAGACAAAAAAATTAAAAGTAGGTAAATTAATCTACAGTAACAAACAAGTTACTTAGGATATAGACTGATGATGAGTCTCAGACAGGGAAATATTTTTTCCTCTATTCGCTGTTCCCTGCTATAAAACAGAAAGAGCCATTTTAGCTATATCTTGTAATGCTTTTCGGTCAGGATTAACTTTAGAAACTACCCGTAAACCTTGTAAACAACAAGTAAGAAATCTGGCTACGGTAGTACAGTTATGTTTCTGACTAATTTCACCTTTTTCTTGAGCTGTAGTTAAAGCTTTTGTAAGTGCATTTTCAATTTGTTGTATCTTGGCAGCAATTTGTTTGGCGCTATCTGGGTTGTTGCCACCAAGCTCAACAGCAGTGTTTGTAATTAAGCAGCCTTTACGATCTTCGTCTGTTACAGCAGAATTAATCATGCCATAAAAGATATCTACAATGGTTTGTTTAGAAGCATCATTGGCTTCTAGTTTACTAATCATCGGTGATACAAGTCTAGAGTCGTAATAGGAGATCGCTTCGTGAAACAGAGATTGCTTATCGCCAAAAGTATCATAAAGGCTGCCTCTGTTGATACCCATCTTATCAACTAAGGTTTGTATGGAAGTCCCCTCATAGCCATAACACCAGAAGGTTTGCATTGCCTTCATTAATACTTCATCTCTATTAAACTCTTTCTGTCTGCCCATCACCTTTGATTTTAACTGCTGATATTTTTAAGATAGCAATTCTGGAATGATTAGTCAAGTATCAAGAATTTAGAATTTAGAATGCGCGAATTTAGAATTACCTCTCCTTGAAAACGGATAGGATTGGGTTAAAAGGAATTTTTTTCTTCTCTTGGTCGATTGGATATGGCGCAGGTTTCCTCGCCATCCCACCCAACGGGTGCGCTGCGCTTTACATGTTGCGTAGCAAAACGACCGCTTTTTTCTCCATGAATGGAGAGGTTTTATACCTTAATTTTTCGGCAAAATCTAGAATCTAAAAAAGTTGATTCCTAGTATCATGTCCGGTAGCATTGGTGTAATTAGGGTTTGCTGATTAAATCTAAAAGCATTGACATATAAAGACAAGTGCCTTTTTGGAGTCGAAAAAAGTGCCTATTTTTCTGCCTAAAACCCTCAAAAAGTTAGTATTTTAGGCGCATAGTTGGGCAGAAAAATCTAGGGACAATTATTACTCCTACCTCTTCTATAATTCCCATTTATCCTGAATTCCCATTTATCCTGTCTCCTGTCTCCTGTCTCCTGTCTCCTGTCTCCTACCCCTACTAATCAACCTATTAACTGGGCAAAGTCCGTAGCATCTAATGGAGGAATGCTAGTTAAGGCCAGATTTTCTTCTATATGCTGAGGAGATTTCATGCCAACTAAGGCCGAAGATAAACCAGGCACACTGCGAGTAAATTGGAGAGCGCGTACCGCATCTGTTTTCAGATTTTCGCCAAGGCCATGAATAATATTTTGAGGAAGTTGCACGAGGTTTTTAGCTTGGGCAATGGACGCACTAGCGATCGCATTAATACCCAATTTGTTTGCTGCGGTAATGGCAGGTAAAATTTTGCCATCTACAGCTTGAGTAGGAGCGATAACTGCTTCTGGCATTGTCAAGTTTACTGGCAGTTGAATGAATTGAAAGCGATCGCCATTTCCACCTGATACCTGTTGGGCAATAGATTTAGCTTTGGCTAAGTCTATATGTTTTGCATCTGTTGGTGGCACTCGAAAACCTTGCCAAGTAGCTATTCCATAAGCAGTTATTTTGCCAGCATCAGCAGCTTTTTCTAACACTGCAAAAACAGCTTTCAGACGATGATAAAATTCCTCTGAAGGAATAATTCCCAGTTGAGTTTCTGGATTATGTAAATAATAAATATCAATAGTTTCTACTCCCAAATTTGTTAAGCTACGCTCTAGCTGGTCTTGAATATATTCTGGGTGCATACAGTGAATTCCTGCCACCATATCTGTCATTTGAATATTAAATTTGGAGCTTTCTAAATACTCTTGTGTAAACCATTTTTCTCTTTCTCGATTAGGAATAAAACCGCCCTTGGAACAAATAATCAATTCTGATCGGGATACTATTTGTGATTTTATTAACTGAATAAGAGCTGCTTTAACACTCATTTCACCATGTTGAGAACGATAATTAATAGCAGTATCTATTAAGTTTATTCCACTTTTTACTGATTTAATAATTGCTTCTGTGACTAAATCATCTGTTGTTGCATCTGATTTTCCAAGATATGTTCCAATCCCTATAGAACTCATTGTTAAGCCATTAATTTCTCGGAAGTTTGTTCGGGTATATTTTGCTTGATGAAGTTGAGCATAAGATTTAGTTGCCGTTATTGTTGCTTTTCCTAAAATCACTATTTTATTCCTTAATTTTTCTAGTTATTAATATCTTGAATACTATAGCAGGGAACAGAGAACAGCGGTGCGACCTCGCGTCGGTTAAGATGCAAGGGAATGCTGACCAAGATAGGGAATGCGCACCAAGAGAGGGAATAGTGGCAAAAGATTTTCTGGTGTCTCAAGTTCATCATCAACTTTTAACATTACAATTTGACGTGCGGAATGTGGGATAAAAAATAAAATCAATTATCGCACAGAAATTATCAATTATTCCCCCCTACTCCCTACTTGTTACCGAACAATTAAGGTTTAAAGCCTCTCCTTTCAGGGAGAAAAAAGAAAAATTTTTCCTTTGAGTCAATCCTATCCATTTTCAAGGAGGGGTAATTATTAATTATTAATTGTTGAATCCCTACTCCCTCTTTGCTAGAGATATCTAATATTCATCAGCTCGTATGACCAATAATACTCTAGTAGTTTTATTGATATCTTCTGGTGCATCTGACAACATAATCATACTTGTATCTAGATAGTCAATTTTCCAAACGTATTCTACACCATCCATTGTAACTTGACCTGAATTATGTTCACCTCTAGGATCGTTTTCTGGTGTAAAATCAGAAAAATCCTGAATTTCTTTAAATAATTGTTTTTGCTTTTTTCTTGGCAATGCTAATACTTGCCTACTCATTTTGTACTCTCCTAAACTTTTATCCCCATTTCTAAAGCGATCGTTTAACTTAGCTATTGTTGTTTTTTTTACTTGTTCTTCTGTTGTTCTATTCCACAATTCTTGAGCAGAATATGCTAAATAATTAAACTTCTCAAACACACTTTTATTCCAAGATGAAACTGATTCAATTTTTGTTATTAAACTTGACCAGTTTATTTGATTCTCAATTTTGATTGCTCTTTCTGGCTGAGTTTTATCTTCTATTAAGAGTAGAGTTAAATATTGCATTTTTTGCAGCTTATACAGAGGAGAAGGTAAAATATCTCCACCATAATGATTAATCCAAATGTGATAAATATAATCATTTCCAGATAACTTGAAAAGTACATATAGTGGTGCAACAAATATAGAACCTACTTTTGTGATAAAAACTCCTGCTTTAGCAGTCACTTTTACAGAACTTTCTAAGTTCCAACTTTTCCCTGAAGAAACTTTTAATAAAAATAATGGTTCATAATCTGTTGTTAACCCTGTTGCTGTAGATAGAGGCAAAAAAATTCTATCTTTTCCAGAACGAGAGTTAGTTAAAATCCAGTTCCAAGTTGACGTACCTACTGGAGACTGACTAAAGACCTTAAAAAAATCATCTGGTTGAGGTTCAGGAAATTGTTTACGTTGATTTAATAGTTGTTTATTTCTGCTCATTTTTTCTGCAATAGTTTGATTTTAAAGATTTTTTTTAGTTTCCCGGTTTTTATAGTTAACATTAACTGTGCCTTAATTTTTATACTTTGATTGGCACTAGAACGAAGCTATAGAATAGCAACTTACTTCTTAGATTTTATAATAGCTTAACTACAGAAGAAAGTAGAAAGTAGAAAAATTAATTAAGATTTCAGTTGATTTTGGCTACTAAATTTTATGATGACCAGCTTTATAGCTAAATCTATGTTAAGTATTTTGGCCAAAATGTCCTGTTGATTAACTTAGTTTAAGTAGTGAAATTTTTTCTTGGTATAAGTATTAAGTATTACAAAGTAAAAATATGAAAATTTTGGAAAAATATGGATTCAAATTTATTTGATTGATTTAGGTCAGTAACATAACTTAAAACTTGATATTTTTATACATAGCTAAAACTTATAACTACAATTGCATTTAATAGTTTATAAATCATGGTATTTATTTATTTATTAATTAATTAATTAGATTGTTATTTCTATATAAATACTGTTATAGCAATCAGGAATGAGTTGTGAGAATTGAGATGTTCCTTAAAAGTGTAGAATATAGCAATTATTATATTCATATGATACGTTTTTTTCTCTTCTCTGTTCCCAGTTAAGTGTTCCCTCCATACCTAAAAATTTCCAATATCTCACAACTCAAATCATATTGCTATAATTTATTTGTTTGATATATAATTGTCGATTAACTAAGATGATTTTTTTTGCTAAAAATTATTTTCAATAACTTACTTATCTCAGTAAATTATTGTTCAACAAAAATCTATATTTTTTAATAGATTAGTTATATAGCAATCCTAAATAAGTTGTGACAAATCAAAAAGTAGATAAAAAAACTGAAACTCCTATCTGTTACCTGTTCCCTGTTCCCTAAAAAGCAGTAAGATTTTTGACACGAATAAAATAGGATTGCTATATAGCACTACGTCTTAGAGCGTAAGCATTTCCTGCGGAATGCTGCGCAAACAGCTATTAGCTGTCAGCTATCAGCAACAAGATTCTCTCCTTAAGGAAAGTGTTTAAATTAACAACTAACTTTAAGGACAAGGGAGCCAATTTTTGTAGTAAGACAATTAAATATTGCTTTTATCCTAAATTAAAAGCAATAGCTGATAGCTGATGGCTGACGGCTGAATGCTTACCTTAGAGCTAGTGCCACTAGGCGGAAGTTATATTATGCCCGGTTGAATACTTACACTTGGCAGGAAGGAAAGGAGAAGGTTTTTTTATCACTGAATTATCCGGATATAATATTAAAATTCAAAAGTTAAAAGCGAGTGCTAATTGACGAGGTTTCCTACAGCGCTTTTAAAGTGCGGAAACAGTTCCGCAAACAGCCCCTCCAAAATATAATACGCACATCTGACAGCCAATTATTTTTGATTTGTAATTGTTTTAGGATTTTGTAACTGGTCAGTTATTTCCGCCATCCTGTACTAGGACAATTTACTTTAGTGAGAGGACATCGAAGTACTATTTCTGGGAAGATCAAAGATATCAAAAGTGTATTTGCTTAGTGGTGTATCTATGAATATAAGGTATGATATAAGTAGAATATGATAAATTTTGGGAACTATGTATAAAACTATAAATTAGCTTAAAAGTTTTTGTAATTAAAAATGCAACCTCTTTTTTTTAGCTTGCTCTACTTAACTACTACAGGACTTACGCAGTACCGCTACATATAGTGTATGATTTGGTCATTATTGCGAATTTAACCACTATAATTAGTGCCGTTGCGTAAGTCCTGTACTAAATTAAATTTTATATTTACCGAAAAATCGTGGGTATGCGCCTCCCCTTTTAAGGGGATAAAAAGCGGTCGAGGGATGGCTCCGAAACCTGCGCCATATCCAATCGACCAAGACAGCGGTCGATCGC
>NZ_CEZPJD010000224.1:0-10579 GCF_983059655.1 Okeania sp. | reverse complement strand
ATTAAACCTCAATATCCCACAAGTTTTCCTGATACTTCTTCACATCCTCAATAAAACGCTGAGGATAAACATTGCGAAATTTATGATGGTCTTGAGGAATAGTCTCGATCATAAAGTCAATCATTCCTTGAGGGTCGAGTTGCAAATCGTCCCCTGCAAATAGTTGCTGTGCATCGCGAATTGGCTTCTCTGGGGTGAAGTTTCGGTCGGGGTCGTACCACTGGTCGAGGGTGTCGTACATACGATCGTTAAAACCTGTACGGAATGGGCCGGGGTTAATAGTTGCAATCTGTACTCCAGTACCTTCCATTTCCTCACGCATCAACTGCACAATGGCTTCAAGGGCGTGTTTGGAGGCACAATATGGTGCGAGAAACGGGAAGGTGGAAAATCCTGCAATTGAAGAAGTAAAGATAATCTTTCCCTTGCCTTTTTTAACAAAATCACGGGCAAAGGGCTGGATAAATTCTAGCGTGCAGAAGACATTCACCTCAAATACACGACGTACTCGATCGACCTGAATTTCAGCGATAGGACCCGTTTCGCCAGTAGCTGCGTTGGCAACTAAAATGTCGAGCCCGTCGGCATATTTCTCAAACACAAATTCGCGTTCTTCTTTATTCAGCAGATCCAGCTTAACGACTTCAACTTCCACACCTTCTTGTTTTGCTGCTGCTTTGAGTTCAGTAACTTGGGGCCAGCTTTCACAGGTACTAATTACCTTATGACCTTTTTTTGCTAACCCCAGCACTGTACCTTTACCAAATCCCGAACCTGCACCCGTCATTAAAATTGTTTTACTCATAAGAAATCTCCTTTCTTAGAAAAAATACTTTGATTTATGAAACAAACTTAGATGATTTGATAGCCTTTATAGACGATCGGTTCGCCATCCAAAATATCCTTGAATTTTTCAACTGCTGAAGCAAGATGGGGTGTTTCCCAATGTGCAGATTCAACATCCGTATCTTGCCATTCTTCAAAAGATAGTATGGTGTTAGGGTCTTTTTGGTCATGATAAAACCCATATTGCAAAGCTCCTGGTTCCTGACGAGTCTCTCTTGCTAGCTCTTCTAGAACCGCAACTAGCTCGTCCACCTTTCCCTTTTGAGCCTTTAATACAGCAACAGTGTATAGTTTTTTGCTCACGATCTTTACCTTTTGTCTATAATTTTCTATTGTCCACTATCATTGAAGTTGATGTATCAGTTATCCTTAAATCTGGCTGCATTGGCAGCTTGGGCAGTGTCAACATCACCTCGGCCAAAAAATGCAGGTACGGGTTTGGGTTTTTCTAAAGCTCTTTGGGTCGCAGGTCGTTCGTCAATACGGTCAAACCAAGCTTGAAGATTGTTCAGCCCTTCTACAGAAACCTTTGCCCAATAGTAGGATCTTGCCCAAGGATAAGTAGCGATATCTGCGATCGTAAATTCATCTCCCACCAAGAAGATTTTACCTTCAAGCTGTTTATCCAATACTTCCAGTAACCTACGTGACTCTTTTACATATCGCTCGATAGCAAACTCATCTCTATGTCCCTGGGGTTCAGCAATCCTTTGAAAGTACATCGCCTGTCCCATCATTGGTCCGATACCACCCATTTGAAACATTAACCATTGAAGTGTTTGAGAGCGAGCTTTTTCATTTTGCGGGAGAAACTTTTGATATTTTTCCGCCAAATACCAGAGAATTGCACCTGATTCAAAAACAGCAAAATTGTCATTACCCCGGTCTACGATCGTTGGAATACGTCCGTTTGGGTTGAGTTTCATGTACCAATCTGACTTTTGTTCTTTTTTGGAAAAGTCAATATAGGTCATTTCATACTCAACTTCAGCTTCTTCAAGAAAAATTACTGGCTTCCATCCGTTCATGGTGGAGGCTGTATAAAGATGAATATCTGGTTGTTGTGTCACTATCTTTATCTCGCTTCTAAATTAATAAAAACAACACTTTCTTGTTTAGAAGAGTTGAAGCAATGGGCAGAAGAACAAAATATTTAATTTTTCTTATATAAGAGTTTGTAGGGATAGAATACTCATGTTCCTAGTTTTGGCATTAACCAAAGACTCTCCACAAAATATTCCATCCCTACAATACTTAATCCTACTCAACAGAGGTATTCAAGTAATAATCTTAAGTTATACCTTGCGATAAGGTACCATACTAAGATTGATACTACCTAGATTAACTCGTGTTGCTACACCTTGAGCATTAAGACCCCGTGCTAAATCTAAATATAGAGAAGGATCGCCTGCTTGGGCTTTCTTTTCTTGGGGAGTAAAACGACGTAATTGATTTTGATAAATTACTTGAGGGAAACCAAGAATAGTCCGGTAGTAGAAACCATAACGAGGTGTCTTTAGGTTGAAAGGAGTTTCTCCTCCGTCACGTTGGGGTATAACCCGACGACGCTGGTAAGGTACAGTATCAAAGCCAAAGTTGTCTAAGTATTCTTCGCTATTAAGCAACTCATCAATGAAACCTTCGATACCTTTGTTCGCTATAACAATAGACCAAGCAATCTTTTCCCTTTCGCTGTAAACATCACGACCTAAAACACGTTGAACACATAACTCAACAAAGCGATAATTGCTATTTGTCTCGTAGTTGTTACGACGGAATGGATCGGAAACTACCAAACCACGAATGAAATCTCGAACTGTAATTTGACCATTTTTGAGTTGAGATTCTAGGAAGATTTGGCGATCTCTCTTCAAAATCTGATGTTCGCTATAAATTTGGCGATAAGCTGCCCAAATTAACTCATCCCACCCTGACCCAGAAGGTAAAGATTCGGCTGAATAAATCATTGGTTGGTCATCACCAGGGATTTCATAACCCGCAACTCGTGAGTTTTGACTAATAGGTTTATATTCTAATAATGGAATCGCCATGTGAGAATCTCCTTAAATTATTAAATTTGATTTATCAAGTGTGGCCATAGCACACTAAACCTTGCTGCGATTCAAAAAATTGCATGATTGACATAATCTCTCGTTAAATCTAAAGATTATAACGGGAGATTCCCAAACCTCACGATTTAGGTTTACTGCTTGAATGGCACTTATCTAGACTGTTGCCAGCCCCTGACAGTACGCCTACACAGTCACTTTTTTCTACGATCTGCAAAGGCCGCAGTGACACTTCGATGATGGAGTGCTTACTGTTTGTTTGGTCGCGATTCATCTCCAGGTAAATCGGAGATTATACCGAGAGTCCCCTCGCTCCATTTTTGATAGCCAATTTTTAGATTAAGGGATTGAGGCAATCCAAGTCTCATTTTTATTAACTTACGCAACAATCTGTAACATTTTGATAGCTATTTACTGATTTTGGGCTTAACGAAGTCAGAAGTCAGAGTTTAGAAGTCAGAAGTTAGAAGTTAATCCACCCCTAACCCCCAGGGCTAATTCATTAGTAGGGGAGTGGGGGAGTGGGGAGTAGGGGAGTGGGGAGTAAAGTCAATTCATCGTCAAGAGAGAAAAATTGTATCCTTTGAAATTTTGAAATTTCCTAAATCTTAACTAAAATTAGTTAACCAAAAATATAGGGTTGTAAATATTCTCGCTACGACAATTAATTAGCCATGCCCCTAACCCCTCCCAGGAGGGGAAGTAGGGGATTTGAGCTTCGCTCCAAAAACCCGATCGCCAATCAAGGCTAGGTGGCGCGACCCTATCCTGTTTGATAATTTTATCTGTCTACCAGCCAAAAGCAGAATAAAACTGTGTAGTATTCTGTGAGGTTTCTGCTTCTGAATCTGAGTTGCTTTCTTCTACTCGAATTTCTGTGCAAAAAGTAGAAGTATTAAATCCTCCAAACCTCTTCACTGCGCTAGTCCGCATTCTGATATTAGGGTTAGCAAACCAGAATCTTTCAATAGAACTCATAGTTTCATATTCTGTAATGAGATTTAATCCATCTTCATCATCCATCTCAAAGCGTCCCACAACTGGCACAATTTCTGCATAACCTCGTTCTCGCAACATTCTGCCTTTTCTGGGATCTTCTGGATCTGGAACAATCGCAAATACGGTTGACCCTTTATGATTTTCATCATCTTTATCCCAGGCCATAGAGCCATCCCAAGTAACAAAAGCCCCTCCTGCAGCCAAACTTGGGTCAATTTTGTGCATGTTACAGATTTCTACTACTTTCGGATCTTCAGCACCCAAGCTGATTACTTGAATATCTGAGTTGCCTATTTCTGCTTGTCTGAAGGCTAGGTGATGGGTTGTTCGTTGCGATCGCCACTTACCAGCACTCTTTTGAAAAAATTCCATTGCATCCATTTACCCTTCTCCATCTTTAGAATTTTTTGGATATTAATTCTAGCCTAATCATCATAATACTTCTAGCTTTTATTTAAACTCTGTTCTTAAGGATTTATTACTTACCCATAACTTTTAAAAGTATTACAGAGTGGGGCCCTCCCCTAGCTCCTAGGAGGGAAATGTGGGGAGATGTTTATAGTAGCAACCCTGCTAGAAATCAAATGGCGCAAATTGCCTACCTTTCCCTCTCCTCTCCCTCAGAACCCCTATACTGCACTTGAATTCAACAAATGTGGGTTAAGCATAAGTTTTTAAGAGCGGGGTCTTATCTGAAAATAATGTTAACTTTTGTCGAATAAATAAATTAGCTTGAAAATGTACATCATGGACAGTCTGTCAAGTAAATGTTACGATAATTTACATAGTAGTAAATACGTCAACTTAACTATGGCCTTAGTATATTGGCCAATATCTATATATCTAGATAAGTAAGGAGTAAACTATGGAAATGTCTAATAGCTTAACTATGGAGCAACAGTTCAAATTACAAGTTCTACGGGAGCAAGTAAAAGGCTTAAGTCGGGAAGAAGCTCAAGAATATTTAGTTGAAGTGTTGCGACAGACTATGGTGAAGGAGAATTTGTTTAAAAACTGGATGAAAGGCAAAATGTAACCGATGTTTCTCATTAAAAACAAGAATATATCGGTAATTAATAACTAACCCCACCCATCTTGTAGATCTGGGCGGGGTTTATACTTTTTAAGACTGACAAAATCTGGTAGGAATGCTTACATAGGGTTTGCTTATGGAAGTCTTTTTGCTAAGGCAGGGAGTAGGGAGTAGGGAGTAGGGAGTAGCTAAAACTCAAGAGTTGGGGGGAGTTGTAGAGGAGGTACTCAGAAAAATTATCCTTTGCCAACTCTGCCCCACTATACGCCAAAATACTCACTTTTTGAGCCTTATAAGGCGAAAATCAAGTACTTTTTCACGTTCTAAAAAGGCTAAAACCAATATCAGTAAAGACTTTGATATTTAATCAGCAAACCCTACATAATGATAGAGGGAGTGGACAAAATTGTGGGTAGGAAAAAACCTAAATACATCCTCTTTCTTTATAATTTAGAGCTGAGGTAATTAACTCTGACATCATTAGGTAATTTTTCCCCAGTTAATCAATACCATGACGCTGACAGGAGTGCCCAAAATTTTAATACTGACACTCCCGACGTGGAGAAAGCGACTATCAAAACCAATATTTAAATAGGGTTTGCTGAAAAAGTCTGATGGTGATGATAGGGAACAGGGAATAGTTTAGACTATCTGCTACGGCCAAATTTTCGGCATTGTCAGGGGAAAAGTATTAGTATTTTGAGACTAAAATAGTCAAAAACTTTGCACTTTTTCAGCAATATTTAATCCTGGAAGCCTTAATTGGTATTGATTAAAATTTTATTCAGCAAGCCCTAAATAACTCTAATCAAATATATGAGGAGGCAGAAACAAGGAACATTCAAACTCATAATATCTATGTTTTTTCTCTCCTTATCTTCCTTGTCTTACCAGTCTAGTAACAACCGGAAAGCAAAAAACTTACTCTTGTGAGGGGAACAGGGGATAGGGAGCAAAGACAATAGGAAAACGCTCTAGATCTACAGCAGAGTTTGTTTTAATATTAATTCAATGGACTTTATATAACCTTTCTAAAAGAGTTACTCGAATAGGAATATTTAATATGTAGATATGTCTAATAATTAACCTGTTCTTCTAGATAACTAAAAACTTCTTCTATAGTTGTTTTAAATAAGAATGAGACACTTTTTTAGCTGAAACCGTTTCACAGCAAGAAATTATCGTCTCAACCTAAACTAAAATGACTATATCTTCCTTCTTAGTTCTTCCAGATATTAATAATTGCTATTGCATAATCTTTTGCAAAGACTTTAATCCTTTTTTCATTCTTCGAGAAACAGTAACAGCACTGATACCCATCCGCTCGGCGGTTTCCTTCTGAGTCAAGTCACAGAGAAAAACAAACTCCAAAACCTTACGAGTACCTTCTTCTAGTTTGGCCAGCGCTTGCTGTAAACGAATTTGGTCTTCTTGAGCTAACTGAAAACTACGATACTGACTATCTGGAACTAATTCTCCTAAACAAGTGGTTCCATTTATTTCATCTTGAACTGGAGCATCTAAACTTAGAGGAGCGCGGTTACGACAAGCTAATTGAATTTCCTGCCACTGTTCCAAAGAAATATCCAATGCAGAGGCCACCTCTATATCTGTAGGTTTCCGTTTTAACTTCACTCGGAGGTCTTGGATAACTTTTGTGGCCTGCCGATCCATAGCTAGCCAATTTCTAGGAATGCGTACAGAAGGACTTTTATCTCTTAGATAATGCTGAATTTCACCCCGGATATAAGGAGTAGCAAAAGAACTAAAGGCTCGTCCTTTCGATATATCAAATCTCTCAATTGCTCTAATTAATCCAATACAACCTACTTGGAGTAAATCATCATATGTTTCGGTACACTTATTCAACCAATGGTAAACTTCCTTTCTTACAAGTCCAACATTAAGTTTAACTAATTGGTTGCGGAGATGATGAGAAGGGGACTGCTGATATTGACGCAGCAGTTCCAGGTTTTCACTTTTTAGTTCTTGAGTGATGGTGGTAGACATAGGTATATTATGATTTTGATGGAAACCTACTGATGGTAAATCACATACGCACTATTTTTACACATCATAATACTTAATAGTCATGGATATACACAATAATTGCCGTGACTATTGAAATCTTGGAGTGTGATATTAGACACAGTTTATTCATGAGAGTTTGAGTTATGAGCTCGGCCTTTTTTTCTACAGTATTGCAATTGATTGTTTTATCTATTCTCTGTTTATTAGGTAGTTACTTGATTAGCTTGATTAAGTATAAATATGTTTAATAATAATTATAATTAAGACTTACGCATAACTACAACTTATAGTTAACGACTGTTTAACCCTACATTGCTTTTATAGCAGTTCCCACACTTATGAGGTACAAAATTTTTAGGTTTGAGGGAACACCGGATCTGGGAATAAAAAGACAAAAAGATAACTGTACCTCACAACTTTGGGAAACGCTATAACTATGCAATAGCCTATAACTCTGTCTTTCGCATAAGTCATGAATAATATTTAGGGCTTGCTGAATAAAATTGTAATCAATGCCAGCTCAGGCTTACAGGGTTTTTGATTCTCAAAAAGTGCAAGGTTTTTGCTCCCAAAAGCAGAAAATGTCAGGATTTTGAAGAGATATAGGGTAGAAAAATCTCAGAACAATTTTTCTGATTATATTCTCTGCAATTTCTTATTCCTTCTGAATTCTGACTCTTGACTCCTACACCTTACCCATAAGACTTTTACTTCCACAAGCAAACCCTATTTAGTAACATGCTTCTCTGCCTACGCGGTCTAATATTTAATTTGATAAACACTCTCTAACTAGTAATATTTAGTAATTGTTTAAATAATTTTTCTAATAGCATCTAAATATAATCATAATAGAGGAGTGTTTAGCCCCTCTATACATACTCTTTATTTATTGTCTTTACGCTTCTGTTGCGCGTTTATTTTTAAGTTTGAGGAAGTAGATTTTTTAACTGCACTATTGCAGAGCAAATAAATGTGGAAAACTTCACCATCATCAAGGTTAAAAATCAGTATGTTGTGGCTTAATTTCCAATTAGATAAAACCTACAACTTATTACTTAAATCTACTACCTTAATTTCAGAAAAAGGCATTTTTTAGGTTAAAGGAAACGATCGCTTATCTACAGAAACCTTCGATTTTTATTGGGTAGGGTCTTTAATCAAATAAGTTGCACAAGCAATTTAATTTCAGACCCAATATCTAGCTTAAGAAGCTATATCTACCCTACCGTAAAAAGTACCACCAATCTTAACTTCTACAGCCTCTTTTGCGCCCAAATCTGTATCAGAAGGCTGAATTGCTTCAAAGATACCAGCAACTTCACCAGTTTCACTGTCTACTTTAGAAATTTTTAGGGAAATTTCACCAGCTTTGAGACTGGTATCTGCAAACTTGATATTAGCTTTACTAAACTCTGTATCATCTGCACGATTTGGTAAAGCTACTGCATTATCATATCCTGAAGTAACACCACGACCTTTTGGATCTAGGAAGCTAGAACCTCGATAGGAAGGAACATTATATATACCCTCAAAATCAATAGAGGTATTGATAGCAGAAACACCAGGCTGACTTTTAGCGACAAGTCCTTTGACGGTAAATAGAAAAGGTACTTCCTCACCACCTGGTAAGAGAACAGTTATAGGTTGAAAATCAATACCATACTGTTCTTTAAATGTCAATGCATTATCTTCATCGAAGATCAGATCCCCTGTTACTTGGTCTAAGGTGGAAGTATATCGTGTCAATTTTCTTCCTTCTACAAATTCTGCTTTCTGGCGTTTGTTAGTAGGTTCTTCCTTGACAAAATATTCAGTTGGCTGTATGCACAAGTCTGTCAAAATATAAGAGTTATCGGGGTCAAGGGCAATGGAACCACGAGCTGTGCCTGGTAACTCAGGACAGTTGTTAGCCAAGCCAGTATTGACAATATCTTCGTAAGTAAGTGTTTGATTTTTATCTGGACCTTCTGAGCAAGCGGTCAAAAAACTCAAACACACAGCTAATAGTGCTGCAATTAAAGTGCGATACCTCATTGTTAACCTCAAGATTCAATATTCAACAATTAACATTGGTACTGCGTTTTGTATTTACGCAGCATAAATAATCCAATTTTTGATTTTTGATTTTACCGGAAGGAAGTTAGGGCAATAGAATCATGGTTGTACTTCACCTTCTAAAGTGGCTTTTGTCAGAGTAAATTTTCCATACTCTGTTAGCATTGATAGGTGTTTAAACTCATGTACTTATGCCCATTTCCTGAAAAAAGGACTGTAATTCAAAGCAGATTTATCTTTGTATTTATCCAAAATAGTATTTTACATTGCTTGTTACTTTATTCCTAAATCAGTTATTTGATTACTCCCCTGGACTCTCTGCAGAGAGGATTCTAAGTAGATACTACGCAACAGGGTAAATCCGTGTTGCTCCGTCTATTCTTAGCTGAAATACACTCTCTGGGGACAAGTCAAAGTGTCCCTACACAGTCGGCTTAAGTCTAAACCTAGCTTTCTGCTTACTTTTGTGATGATATTTGCAGCCCCATTACAGTCTGCATTCACAAAACAATTATTACCACTCCTATACAAACCACGCTGTCTTGATGCAGTCGCTCATGGGGGAAACCCCCTTTGGTGGCGCTGCATCGCTTTATTCTTTTTCCTGACGGTTTCCAATCATTGGCCCGTAGGGTCAGTGCTTCCTTGCTCGGAACCTGACTCCGAGCACCAGCACCGAGTTTCTCACCATAAATAGGCAGATCGTCACCATCTAAAAATGAAGCAATACTTGTATAACTTTCTTCTGTTTCTATAAATATTATTCCATATTCTTCACACAACTGAGCTATTCTTTCTTTCAGTCTAGCAGTGGGAATTGGTACAAATTCTGAATTATTTTTCTTTCCTAATTCTATTTGATTTTTCTGACCTTTATTCTAACCAAAAACAATTGTACCAATAGAATTTTTTAAGCAATGATTAATTACTATTCTGGCTGCTTTATTTATACCCAAATCGAATTTGGCGGTTACGTTTTTCAGTAATAGAAGCTAGCCTATTTGACCAAAATCCTTGAGGTTGATTTTCTTTGATAGTTAATACCTGTTTGTTGTACCAACGATTCATTGATTTGAGATGTTTACCATCCACAACCCGCGCTAGTACCCACATTAGATACACAAGTCAACCAATTATTTAAACCATGGTCTATTCCTAATACATTGTCTTGATTTAATTGAGGTTTAACTACTACTTCCTTTTCATAGATAAATTCTTGGGTAAAGCATCTATTTCTTGGTAATATTCTCAGTTCTTTAAGAGAAGCAAAGTTGAGATTACTAGGCTTATGAATATAAAAGTAATCTAGACCAAACCAGCGCTTACCGAAAAATCGTGGGTATGCGCCTCCCCTTTTAAGGGGATAAAAAGCGGTCGAGGGATGGCGAGGTCCCCTCGCCATATCCAATCGACCAAGACAGCGGTCGTTTGCTTTGCAACGCTGGCGCGAAAAGCGCAGCTTCCCGTAGGGTGGGATGGCTCCGAAACCTGCGCCATATCCAATCGACCAAGACAGCGGTCGCTCTTCGGAGTTTCCCGTAGGGTG
>NZ_CEZPJD010000223.1:0-10614 GCF_983059655.1 Okeania sp. | reverse complement strand
TCAATCAGAAAAACTAATTTCTTCATTATCGAGTTTTATTTGAAGTTTAGCTTTTACATTATCGCTAAACTTAAGATTGGATACCAGGTGATTTAAGTCTTTATAAGGATTACTGTTTCTATTATTTATAAGCTTTTGAATAGTTTTTTTCTTGACACCTGTTCCTTTAAAAGCAATTATTAATTCTGCTTCATTCGCTGTATTGATATTAACAGCAGTTGAGCTTGTTGAATCTGGTGATGAAGTTAATTTTGTTTCAATAATTTTATCTACAGTTGAACTTTTTGAACTTGGTAATGAAGTTGATATTTTATCAATAACTTTATCTGCTTGAATAAATTCAATATTTTGTAACTCTAGCTTTCTTTTGAGACGTTCTGAACAAGAAGGAGCAATCATAAAAGCTAAATCTGGAGGAGAATTTTCTGATGCTGAAGAATATGGATTAAACTCTAAATCATCTAACCAGAAATTAAAATTATCTAAATGTTCAACAATCAATTTATAATTTTTAGCTTCACCAAAAGCTCTAGCTATTACTCTACCATTATCAAGTAGTTCTACATAACAATCTAAGGCGTGCTTTTGCCCTGTTTTTTTACCTTGAATTACTTTTGTAGTTTCAACTGCTGATAATGTATATGCTTTTTGCTTTAAATGTTTCCCCCACCTTTTTTGACATTCTGCTTTGACTAATTCACGAGCATCACCTTCAAATTTCTGCTCTTCTGCTTCTGAAAAATACCTTTCATGTATTTCTAGAACTTTTCCTGAATAATACTGACAAAATTCTCGAAAATTCTGAGCTGGTTTCAAAGGTATATTCTGAATTTCTTGCCAAGCACTATTAAAATTTTTATATCCTTTGTATGCTCCTTTAATCCTGTCATCTATTTCTTGTTTAATCATCATAAATTCTTTATTAGAACCTGAGCTAAGATTAATTACTGACTTTTCGACCAAACTTTTTAATACAGGGTCTCCTTCAATTAAAGAACTAACATTATCTGATGTACCTACCAAATAAATTAGTAGAGGAATACTTCTGCCAAATTTCTGAGCAGCTTGCTTAAGTAATGCTCTAAAAATTACTCTAGTTTCTTCTATTTCTTGTTGGAATTTTTCTAATCCATCTAATTGATCTATTAGATAGACAAAAGTAAACCTAGAGTCTAGTTTTTTTACTTGAGATATAACATCAAAAAATAGACGTGCAAAATTTAGCGATCTTGTGGCAAAAAAGTCACTAAATTTTTCACAAAAAAGGTTTTGTTTAAGGTCTGGTGTCATTAGTTGAGGTAGCGATTGTTGTTCATCTAAATATTCCTTGAGAATATCTTTTGCGACTGTTTTTACCTCTGGTAATAATTTTTTATTATGTATTAATTGCCAAAAAGTATCTCCTAAAATATAACAGTAAAATTTAATGCTGAAACTATGGCTACCACCAAATAGAAGCAAATCATCAAGTGGAAACTGAATCACTACAGAATGTTTTTCATAATTTGACTGAGTTGTTGTTAATTCATGCAAATAAGTTAATAGGGAAGTTTTGCCACTGCCAAGAAGTGCTGCCACAAATCTGAATGTAAAACATCTATCATCAAAAGTATATTTAATATCGTCTAAAAGCAGTTCCGTTATGTTTGATATTAAAGATTTGCGAGATAAACTTTGAGCTGTAGTAAAACCTTCACCTTCTTTCCCTGGTAATCTTACATCACGTTCAACCCAAATATTTTCTACATAACCTTCTCCTGGTTGAATTTGCTGTAAAAACTTTCTAATATATCTTTTTTTTCCTGCATCTTCCGGCATAATTTACTCCATCCATTGAATTAATTCTTTATTGTTTTCTTGTACTGCAAATACTAAACCATCAGATTTCAACTGCTCGAAATATTTTTCTAGTAGCAATTCAGAAATATGATGTTTTTGCCTAAACTTTTGGCAAATTTCTTGACTGCGAATAGCCACAACACCTTCCAATTCTTGACGCTTCCTTTCTTCAAGGTAAAGCTTTTTAAACTTATCTACAAATGTCTCAAAATCCATATCCTCATTTTGATAATTTATCTGATTATATTTTGCAGCTAATTTTAAACAAGCCATCAGAGCATTTAAAATTTTAGGTCCTTTGTTAGACCTAAATTTATATTCAGTTGTTTGAAGATTAAAAACTAGAGCTTTCATTCCCATTTCAGTAACTTTAATTCTCCCTCGTTTAGGAGATTCCAGAAACTTCAGCTCACATAAACTCTCACAAACCTGTTTTGCATTGGGGCGACGTTTTTTAGATAAATGATTCCTGACTGTACTTCTAGTAACAGTTCCTTCTGTTGAGTAGGCAAACGTATAAAGCAGATAAAGCAATTGTTCAGTAGAAAGCTCTGTCATTATTTCCTCTTATAAAATTTATGGCGTTGGTGAATGAGTGTATGATATTTGAGGATTCAAGAGTCAGGAGAAAAGAAAGAGTAGTAGAGGGAACAGGAAGCTAACTGATAACTGAAATGACAACTTAAAATAGAGTATCTCCACAGAATTTAAACTACTAATATACCTAAATTTTTAATTGGAGTAGAAGCTGGTCATTACTTATTTATTAATTTTCGGATAAATTAAATTCTTATTCAAGTCTGACACAATTTATTTCACTCAAAATAACCCTAGTTAAAAGTAATCCCTATAGCTATTTTTTGAGGGTCATTTACTCAGATGAAAAACTACTATTTTTATTGATTCAATAATTTACTTAGTGCTTGCTGATTAATTCTCACGCGTATTGACTGATATTGGTTTGAGCAATTTTAAGTCTGGAAAAAGTGCGAGGTTTTAGGTGGTAATGGTTCAAAAATTCAGGATTTTGGTCAAGAGTTGGGCAGAACAATCTTGGGATAATTTTTACTACTACCTCCTCCAAATTCCCATTCCTCCTGACTCCTGTCTCCTACCCCTACTAAAATACTTTTGAGCGCAAACCCTATTTATACTATGTAAATCATCTCAATTACTTTTTTCGTTCATCAAATTCCTAGTAAAAAATTAAGAATAAATACTTGCTTGATTGATTCAATAATTTACTTATTCCGTAAAGCTTCGGACTACTTTTAACATTAATAATCTCCTCAAAAACAACCTTTTATGTTTTTCAGCATTAAATTACCTGAAAAGATAAAAAATTAACTCTTAATTTATACTATTAAACCCTGATATTGATAGATTATGTAATCTACTAATGACCAAAAACAAATTATTATTCCATCTCTGAATCTGAATGAAATACAGTTAATTCTTGACTAAAAGATTCTCCAATTAGTTTGCAAATCTCTCTTAAATCTTCATCTTTAAACGACTTAATCAATTTTTCTGCTGCCTTTTGAGGATTTTTAGGAACTACTACCCATAGTTCCTCATTCAATTTACCTTCTGGCTGTTGATCTAACCAATTTTTAACTGCATTTTTTCCTGATTCAGTAATTTGGTAAAAACCTCTCCCACTACTTTTTGATTGTTCTAACCATCCTAAATGTTCCCATCTTTTTCTCCATAATTGAGCAGTGCTATGAGCATAATCTAAAATCTGTCCGATTTTAGGTGCATTTAAAGCTTGATTATCTGGACAAGCTTCCACAAGTTTAGAGAATTTATGAAAATAGTTTGATGGATTTCCTAGATCTTTTAATGGGTCTTCTGGGAGGTCAACTGTTTTTGTTTCAGTTGATTCTAATCCACTAATTAATTCTTCAATTTCTTGAGCTTCACAACCTAATCCATAAGGTGGTTGAGCACGACATAATTCTTCATAGCTATTAAATTGTTTTCCTTGCTCATCAAGTAATTGTTGATAAGCTGCTGGCTGTTTCATCAATTCACGCCATGCTTTTAATTGTTCCCCATTAACAACTACATCTTTTTTCAGAACAGATTGTAGTTTTAACTTAATAGCAAGTGCCCATTGGGGTGTACCAGGAGTTGTGCTAATTCCTCCTGCTTTTCCTAAAGTTTCATAATCCATTTTTCCCTGGATAGCAAAGGATATAGTTTTCAAAGTTGTCTAAAATAAGTTTTGTTTTTTTACCATTTTATTGTTTGTTAACTCATGTCTTATTGAGACTCTCATCACTAAATCAAATATGATAACCGGAGTCCTCTTTCAAGATTTTTTGATAAGCTTATTTTGGGGTTAAGAATAAAAAATTCTTCCCCCAAATATCAAGTATCATTTAATTACCCAAGGGTAAACATTTTTTCTCTGATAAATTTCTCCCTCTTCCCTGTTTCCTAAAATTTTTATTGTGGACATTTATGAAAGATACATGATATGAGAGCTAACTAAAATGATATTAGTAAGTATATTTGCTTGACCATCAAATTTGTCAGCTTTTTTATACTTCCTATTTGTATATTTTAGATTGTAGATTCACTTAGTCAACTATCATAGAGACAATTCTATTCAGAACTTCTTTGTAATATCAATTCTTGAGCTAACTTTATTGCTGCTTTCATACTCGTTGCATCAGCAATACCCTGACCAGCAATATCAAAAGCTGTACCATGATCGGGAGAAGTACGAACAAATGGTAAACCAATGGTAGTATTCACTGCTAAATCAAAAGCCATTAGCTTGACTGGAATTAAACCCTGGTCATGATACAGTGCCAAATAAGCATCATAAGTTTGAGCTGGTAAACCAAGCCAAGCTTGACCTGGTTTTACCCACATAGTATCCGGTGGCACTGGCCCGTCTAACTTTATTTCTGGTCGGCGATCGCGTTGTTTGTCCAACCAAGGGATTAGCCAATCTTGCTCTTCTGTTCCTAATTGTCCATTTTCTCCACTATGAGGATTTAAACCAGCAACAGCAATTTTTGGCTGAGAAATCCCAAAATCCTTTTGTAAACTTTCTATAAGCAATTCTAATTTCCAACTTAACAATTCTGGTGTTAAAGCTTTTGGGACTTGACATAATGGTATATGTGTGGTGGCTAAAAGGGATCGGAGTACAAAATCACTGTGGGGCGATCGGGCAAAAAATAGCATCCCAAACTTTTTTACTCCTGCTTTTTCTGCTAAAAGTTCAGTTTGACCAGGGTATTTATGACCAGCCATCTGCCAGCAAGTTTTGGAAATAGGAGCAGTGACAATACCTTGAAATTTTCCGGCTAAAGTCTGAGCAATAGCTGTTTCCATGAAACAAAAGCTAGCTTCCCCACTCATAGCATTACCTTTGCCAAGAAAGATATTTTCTAATTTTCCATTAAACTCTACATCTAAAATTTTTAAGTTTTCCCATTTAATAAGTAATTCTGACGATTGAGTTTTTTTCGAGAGTTGCGATAGTTTTTGATAGGTTTGTTGCAAAATGCGATGACTGCCTATGACTGTCAAGTCACAATTTTCTGTAACAGTAGGGTCTGCTAAAGCCTTAAGAATTATTTCTGGTCCAATACCCCCAGGGTCTCCAATTGTCAATGCTAGACGAGGATTTGTATTTTCTATTTCTGTTGTTGATATTTTCATATTTATTCTGCTGAAGAATACTTACCGAATAATTAATAATTAATAATTAATAATTAGGGTTTGCGCTCAAAAGTTTTTTAGTAGTGGTAGGAGACAACCCACCCCCGCCCCTCCCAGCTATCCCTTATAAGGAACTCCTGAAAACCTTGTTTGGAGTAGGGGAGTAGGGAGCAGGGGAGAAGGGAGAAAGAATCATAGTAGATAGGAAAAACTACTTAAGTTATCAAAAAAAATCTACTTTTTAATACACTTTTTCTCTGGCAAAATCTTTGAAAGGCTAGCTCATAACTTGTCTATTTTGTCAATTTTTATGTTAAGAAAGATGTTTATAAAGCATAGCCCTCCCAGGAGGGGAAGACAGGAGGAACGGGGAATTTAGAAGAGGTAGGAGTAAGAATTGTCCCAAAATTGTTCTACCCAACATTCCGCACTTCAATTTGTAGTATCAAAATTAGCATGAAAAACAGTCTACTCCCTCAAGTCCTGAAGATATGTAGCTCATAACTTTGGAAACTACTGTATGACTTTAGTCCGGGAAGAAGTCAAAATGTCTTAAAATATATCTCACAAATTACATAGGAGTATTTTAAGAATATGAGTGGTGAGATTTTCAATGCAGCTATTTTGTCTTTTTCTGTGATTCTGATTGGTTTAGCAGGAGGCTTCCTATTACTTAAGTTACAAGGAGGCGAATAATCAAATTTCCCAATCTTTAAAGTAGTATGAGCGCTTAACTGACTGAATTTTTGCTATAGGAGCATTTCCTCATTAATTTTTTCTAGTGGGGGATGCCTATAGTGGTATTTACTTTTTATGAATCTTATGGTAAGTAAAACAGATTAATAAATATAAACTAAAATATACTTAACTCAAGATATTAAGTTTTGTAAAAAAATGAGAGAAGTTTGATAGAGTGATAAAGAATCTTTAATATAATTAATAAACTGTTTATGAAACTATTAATCGTAGGGGCTACTGGTACTCTTGGTAGACAAATTGTGCGTTGTGCCCTAAACGAAGGATATGAAGTACGCTGCTTAATCAGAAGCTACAGTAAAGCATCTTTTTTGAAAGAGTGGGGGGCTGAACTAATAGGAGGAAATCTCTGCAAGCCTAAAACTTTACTACCAGCTTTGGAAGGAGTTGATGCAGTTATTGATGCTGCAACTTCGAGACCAACAGACTCTCTTAGTATTAAACAGGTAGACTGGGAAGGAAAAGTAGCCCTAATTCAAGCTCTAGTGGCTAAAGGTGTAGAACGTTTCATATTTTTCTCCTTTTTAAATGCAGAGAAATACCCCCAAGTCCCTCTCCTAGAAATTAAGCGATGTACAGAACTTTTTATTGCTGAATCTGGCTTAAAATACACGATATTAAAGCCGTGTGGTTTTTTACAGGGATTAATTGGCCAGTATGCAGTGCCAATTTTAGATAAGCAAGCAGTTTGGGTTCCCGGTCAAGGAACGGCAATTGCATATATGGATACTCAAGATATTGCTAAGTTTGCTGTCCGTGCTCTTTCAGTGCCCGAAACAGAAAATCAAAGCTTTCCTATAGTAGGTCCTCGTGCCTGGGATGCCAGTGAAATTATTCGGATGTGTGAAAGACTTTCTGGAGAAAAAGCAAAAGTAACTCGTACCAATATTAACTTATTGCGTATATTTCGTCAGCTTACTAGGTCATTTCAATGGGGTTGGAATGTTGCTGATAGACTAGCTTTTGCAGAAGTATTAGCTAACAGTCAGCCTTTAACAGCTTCAATGGATGATGTTTATCCTTTATTTGGCATTAATCCTGAAGAAATAACCACACTAGAATCTTATCTGCAAGAATACTATAGTCGGATTATGAAAAAGTTGAAAGAAATAGAGTACGAGCAAGCAAAATTAGGAAAATCAACTTCCAAGAATAAACCTTTCTTTTTCTAAAGTTTCTAATCACCCTGAACTAGATTTTTTCGAGTGTCAAAAATAGGAATCATTTATAACGATGCCAAGCCAATAGCTTGTCGCATAACTAATGAGTTAAAAGACAAGCTCACTGCTTATGGCTATGATATTCAGATCAACAGTGGATCGGGAGGAATCTTAGGTTACCCCAGCCTAGAACGTCCTTTATGTCATACTTCTATAGACCAATTAGTTCCCTCTAGCTTTACCAAAGACATGACATTTGGTGTTGTATTAGGAGGGGACGGTACAGTCTTATCTGCATTTCGTCAAGTAGCACCTTGCCATATTCCACTATTGACCGTCAATACAGGTCACATGGGTTTCTTAACTGAGACTTTTGTCAATCAGTTATATCCAGCTATCGAACAGGTTTTAGCCGGAAACTATGAAGTAGAAGAACGGACAATGCTAGAAGTACGTCTGTTCCGAGATAATGATTTATTATGGGAAGCCCTTTGTTTAAATGAAATGGTTTTACATCGGGAACCTATGACTTGTATGTGCCATTTTGAAATCCAAATTGGTCGGCACGCTCCTATAGATATTGCGGCAGATGGTATTATTATTTCTACCCCTACTGGTTCTACTGCTTATTCTTTGTCGGCAGGTGGCCCTGTCGTGACTCCGGGAGTTCCCGTTTTGGAACTGTCACCTATTTGTCCTCATTCTCTAGCCTCCCGTGCTTTGGTTTTTGCTGATACTGAGCTAGTAACTGTTTTTCCTGCTAGTACAGATCGTATGATGATGATAGTGGATGGTAATGGTGGATGTTATGTCTTGCCAGAGGATCGAGTACGAGTGAAACGATCGCATTATAAAGCACGTTTTATTCGGCTAAAGCCACCGGAGTTTTTCCATGTTCTACGCGAGAAATTGGGATGGGGACTGCCACACATTGCCAAGCCAACTTCTGTGGAATTGCCTTAAATTTGCTTGGTAGTTATTTTTCACAATTCTCACTACGAGGTTAACTCCAATATTCCAGGATTATATGGGAGGATCTTAGTATGACTACCTTAACTATAGATCGAGACCGTTCTGTTTTACTAATAGAGACTGATGAAATTCTTGCCCAATATGTGAGTTTGGATCTAGAAGAGTCAGGCTATAATCCAATTGTAGCTACTAACTCTACCGTGGGTCTTCATCGGGCAATAGAGCTTAAACCTGCTTTGATTGTAATTGACCGAATGCTGGCAGGTGAATCTGGACTATCATTGTGTAGCCATCTGAGAGAAATGGGTAATAATATGCCTATATTATTGTTGATGGCTCGCGACCAAGTTGACGACCGAGTTGCTTGTCTCGAGTCTGGAGCTGATGACTATTTTCTTAAACCTTATCGCAGTGATGAATTCTTAAAATTAGTCCGTTTTTATTTACAACCCACTACAGCAGAAAAGGACCAATTGAGATTTGGGAGTTTAATTTTAGAGTTGGCAAATCGGCGGGTCTTGTGTCATGGTCGTAGTATTGAGTTAACTATGAAGGAATTTGAGTTATTAAAGTTTTTAATGGAGCATCCTCGCGAAGTATTGAGTCGCGAACAGATTTTGGAAAATGTTTGGGGTTATGATTTTTTGGGTGAGTCTAATGTAATTGAGGTATATATTAGATATCTACGTCTGAAAATTGAACGAGAAGGTGAGAAAAGATTAATTCAAACAGTCCGTGGTATTGGGTATGTTTTGAGGGAAACTTAGTCTTGGAATAATTTGTCGAGTTCAAATTTATTTGAATTAAAATTACACTAAATTGTTTCTTAATACTAAAACTCAAACTAGAGGTGATTTATAGATACCAAATGGGTTATATTAGGCATCTCAAGAAAATAGGGAAGGCAATAGTGGGAAAAAATTGATAATCTCTGTGCAATCATTGACCTTATTCTTTATTATTTAGGGTTTGCTGATTAAATATCAAAGTCTTTACTGATATTGGTTTTAGCCTTTTTAGATCAGAAATACCTGATTTTCGCCTCAGAAAGCTCAAAAGTGAGTATTCTGGCATATAGTTGGGCAGAGTTGGCAAGGGATAATTTTTCTGACTACCTCCTCTACAACTCCCTCCAACTCTTGATTCTTAGCTACTCCCTACTCCCTACTCCCTACTCCCTGCCGAGCGCAAAAAGACTTTTTCAGCAAACCCTATTTAGAGATTTATAGTGAAGTATCAAAAAAATTAGGCGTTGCTTAATGAAATATACATAGAATATCTGAGAAATAATTAATTATGGGTCGTAAAATTGGTTTACTTAAGTCTGGAATAATCTTATTTCTGTTGCTTTTCTGTTTGCTACAAATAATATTTATTCAAATTTTGAATATTCCAGTACAAGCTCAAAATATATTAGATTCTCAGATATCTTCACAAGGCCAAATTTTACCAATTACGGCAAAAGCTCATATATCTAATCAGATAATTAATTTAGAGGTAGCGAAAACTCCTCAAGAGAAAGCAATAGGTTTAATGTATAGGACTAAACTTGCTGATGACCGAGGAATGTTATTCTCTTTTGATCCACCTCAGAAAGTTAAGTTTTGGATGAAAAATTGCAAAATATCTCTTGATATTATATTCATAAACTCTGGCATCGTTCAGGCGATCGCTGAAAATGTCCCTCCCTGTTTAGCCGATCCTTGTCCTACTTATGGACCTGATGTATTAGTTGATCGAGTAATTGAACTTCGGGGAAGACGTGCAAAGGAATTAGGTTTGAAGGTAGGAGACCCAATAGTGATTAAAAAAATTTAGGTATTTGACAGAACTGACATTGAACAAGGTTGTAGGTTTTAGGTTTTAGGCTGAATTGATAAAGCTCACATTCCACTCAAGAAAATATAGCAAACATTTGTCAAGTTGATATTGTTTCTAATTTTCTTAATAAACAAGAGTATAATAAAAGTTATACATAAATATAGTAATATATAGTCAAGTAATGTCAAATATCTTCGTTGATTTATACAAAAGAGCTACTAAATATTTGACAAAATTTAATAACTCCAAGGCCAAAGGTTTAATAGTATAATAAAATTGGCACTTGAGTTTCAGACTAAATAATCAGAACAATTCCTAAATGCTCCCATCCTAATATAATTTTAACCCCTTGATTTATGAGATTAGTTGAGAGACATATCCC
>NZ_CEZPJD010000222.1:0-10626 GCF_983059655.1 Okeania sp. | reverse complement strand
TGGGAGTCGAGTAGGAGTTGTTGGAGTTGTTGGCGATCGCCTAAGTCGTGATAAATATGGTCAACTTCCCACCCCCAAGTTGTGTTGTCTGGGGCAGTTTCAAACAGGGGGTTTGTATATGAATAGGCAATAATTTTCACAGGTTATCTTACTGTTGACTTAATTCTATAATATTACCATCTGGGTCTTGGGTAAATAATGCAGCTCTGCCGGAAGCGCTCATTTGAATTTGGCAATTATTTGCTAGTAGTTGTGTTTTGGCAGCATCTAAGTCAGAGACAGCAAAGGCCAAGTGTCTATTTCTCCCTAATTTTTCTAAATTAACTAGATCTGGGATTATTTCTGAGGATACTATTAGATGTATTTGGAAGTTGCCTACTTGATACCAAGTACCAGGAAAATTGCGGGAGCGTTCGGCTTTTGGGAGTTTGAGAATTTGACCATAGAAATGTTCGGCTTTTTCGAGGTCTGAAACTAACAGAGCTGTATGAAGGGGTTGAGTTATTTGCATAGTTTATATTATTAGTTAAGTGGTTAGCTATTTATAAATTTTGATATCTAAAGGACTGAATTTTCCAATTTTACAAACAGTATATATCTTTATTTACCAGATGTCTACTAGACATCTCCAATAATAAAAAATAAAATCAATTATGGTACATAAATTATCAATTATTTCCCCCTACTCTCTACTCCCTCTTTTCTGGAGATGTCTAGTATATATTTATATAGCAATCAGGAATGAGTTGTAAGAATTGAGGTGTTCCTTAAAAGTATAGAATATAGCGATTATTATATTTATATGATACGTTTTTTTCCTCTTCTCTGTTCCCTGTTCCCTGTTCCCTCCATACCTAAAAATTTCCAATATCTCACAACTCAAATCATATTGCTATAATTATATCCACACTTCAATATTCAATTTTCCTATCTTCCCATATCCCTATTTACTGCCATTCTCCTTGCAAAGTAAAAGCTGCCCAATACTCAGGATCTTGCCATTCTTCTGAATTTAACATCTCAATTTGTGCTGCCCTCAATGCTGCTATTGGCTTCATCTTGTCTAATAAAATTTTCTGATAAAATAAATTCATTAATTTAGCAGTTGCCTCATCATTTACCTTCCACAAACTCACAATAACTCTTGGAGAACCAGCATACATAAATCCACGAGTCAACCCCACAATTCCTTCCCCTTTCACTTCTTCTCCTAAGCCAGTTTCACAATCACTTAATACTACTAATTCTGCTGATAATTTCAAGTTAAATACATCTTCTTTCTTTATCGCTGAAGTTGAGGTGATTTGTCCCAAGTTCAATCAACATCATTGCGGTTGCAGGATATTTTAGATAGCATCTCAATATCAATAAATTGATCGCCATAAAATAAACTTGGCGATCGCTAATTTTTGAGGCCAAAGATTTCTAACTTCCGCCCAATTTTAACCATTCTTCAGGAAGCATATTAGCAACTAAATCAAAGTTACCACTACCATCTGGTTTAACAACGTAAGCTATACCCTGTGGATCGGGATAAATACCTGTTGAAGCTTCAAACAAGTCGTCGTGACCAACAATTACAGTATTTGTTCCTTGTGAAGGAACTGCCGTTAACATTGGGTCTAATCTTGCTTTCATCTGAGCTACTTGTTCGGGGGTGTAGTCTGCCGCTTTAGGAAAGTTGAGGTCGCCATTTTTCTCGTATTTGCCAAATGCCAAATCTGCTGTTTGCCAAGCGCGACAATACTGACTGGAAATCACCTTATCAAAAGGGATAGCATTCTTACGAAACCCTTCTCCAATAGCTTTAGATTGTTTCCATCCCGCTTCACTAAGTGCCCGTTGAGTCGAACAGTCACCCATAACTGCTTTCACTTGATCAGCATAATCTTTCTCTGTTTGGGCGTGACGGAAGTAAATTACATGACCCCCTTGTTTTAAAGCGTTAAGAAGCTCCGTACCACTAAGTTTATCCTGAAAATTAGCATTGGCTAGCTCTCCCTCACTCATGGTTTCTTCACTTGCTACAGTTTGAGCAGTGGGTTCGTCTGTAGCTGTTGTATCATTTGTTGTCTCACTAGGAGGAGAGCTACATCCACTCATAACTACTATAGTAGTTAGGGTAGTGACACTGATAAAAGAGGAAATTTGACTTTTTAACAAATTTAACATTTTACACTTAAGTCTAATTAAGAACTTTACTAAGATCAAAATTTAATACAATTGATAATTTTTGTCAATATACGCCTAAATAGGGTTTGCTGAAAAAGTCTTAGAGGCTTTAAACTATAATTTTTCAGTAAGAGTCAGAATTCAGGAAGAATTAGGAATTGCAGAGAATATAGTCGGAAAAATTGTTCTGAGATTTTTCTACCCTTGTCTGTTCAAAATCCTGACATGTTCTGCTTTTAGAAGCAAAAACCTTGCACTTTTTGAGAATAAAAAACCCTGTAAGCCTGAGCTGGTATTTGATTACAATTTGATTCAGCAAGCCCTAAATAATCTAAGAATAAACAACTTATATCAAGTCTGGATAAGAGCGCGATCAAAAACCTATTTTCTTACACAGAGCAAATCTCCTTATTTTCCCTACTCCCTTATTTATAAAGTGTATTCAACTGGACATGATATAGCGCTACGCGCAAGTCAGAAGTCAGAAGTCAGAAGTAATCCCTGACTAAGTTTGAGCGTCTATAATTGCCCTAACCTATTTGCGTAATGCTATATTAGCTTTGTGTGTGGCGATCGTGTAGCTTCAGACAGAGAGAGTCGTAATATTTGCCGAAAAAACAATACTGATTCGGCAGAAAAAACCCTTTAACAGTTTACTATTCCCTATTCAATTAGCGCTATACTACTATTTTTTGAGGTTGTTGGTAGGACTTACCAACATACAGAAAAGCTATATTTACAGGCTCTAATCATCATTTAGTGCAAAAAAGCATCCTAATGTTTTCTTAAAAATATCTAAAGTTTTTTAGACAAAAGACTACCAAGAGGTAGAAAGGTTATATTCACAACAAAGTGAGGAAAAAGTTTATGGTAACAGCTACAAGACCAGAACAACAAGTTAAAATCGGCCCCACCAAACTATTAATCAATAACGAGTGGGTAGAAAGTGCTTCCGGCAAACGCTTTGAAACAATTAATCCGGCAACAGGAGAAGTTATTTGTGACGTTGCCGAAGCAGATGCGCCAGATGTAGATAAGGCTGTAAGTGTAGCCCGGAAAGCATTTACCAGTGGCGACTGGCCGAAAATGTCTGCTACCCAACGAGGTGAACTCCTCTACAAATTAGCAGATTTGATGGAACAAAATATAGAAGAGTTGGCGAGACTAGAAACCCTAGATAATGGAAAACCACTCAAAGACTCTCTCAATGCAGACTTACGTTTAGCGATCGCCTGTTATCGCTATTATGCTGGCTGGGCTGACAAAGTTCAAGGCAAAACCATTCCTATCAATGGCTCCTACTTCTGCTACACCCGCCACGAACCAGTAGGAGTAGTCGGTCAAATCATTCCCTGGAACTTTCCATTATTAATGCAAGCATGGAAACTTGCCCCAGCCCTAGCAACAGGTAATACATTAGTAATGAAAACAGCCGAACAAACACCATTATCAGCCTTCCGAGTCGGCGAGTTAGCGATCGAAGCTGGTTTTCCTCCTGGTGTAATAAATATTTTGTCCGGTTATGGTCCAACTGCTGGTGCTGCTATTTCTCACCATCACGATATTGATAAAGTTGCCTTCACTGGTTCCACAGAAGTAGGTCACTTAATCATGGAAGCTGCTGCTAAGAGCAACTTAAAGCGAGTGACTTTGGAACTTGGTGGTAAGAGTCCTAATATTGTGTTTGCTGATGCAGATATGGATGCTGCCATTGAAGGGGCACATTTTGGTTTATTCTTTAACCAAGGTCAGTGTTGCAATGCCGGTTCTCGTTTGTTTGTAGAAGAGAAATGTTATGACGAATTTGTAGCCAAAAGTGTAGAGCGGGCAAAACGTCGGCTGGTGGGCGACCCGTTTGCAGATAATACTGAACAAGGGCCTCAGGTAGATGAGGAACAGTTTAATAAAGTGATGGGTTATATTGAATCTGGTCAACGGGATGGTGCCCAGATGTTATGTGGTGGAGCAAGAGTTGGCGATCGCGGTTATTTTATTGAACCTACTGTATTTGCTGACGTGCAAGATGAGATGAAGATTGCCAGAGAAGAGATTTTTGGTCCGGTGATGAGCATCATTAAGTTTAAGGATATTGATGAACTGGTGCAAAGGGCAAATGATACAATATATGGTTTAGCTGCTGGAGTCTGGACACGAGATGTAGGTAAAGCTCATGCTGTGGCTCATGCTGTTCGTGCTGGTACAGTTTGGATAAATTGTTATCATGTGTTTGATGCTGCTGCACCGTTTGGTGGTTTTAAGCAGTCTGGTATTGGTCGGGAGTTAGGTGAGTATGGTTTACAGCAGTATACAGAGACAAAGACTGTGACTGTGAAGATGTAGTTTATGATTAATTATTACTACTAGACATCTCCGAAAATAGTAGGGACGTTCCATGGAACGTCTCTACAAGAATATTTGGCGTTCTATCTTGACGGAAGAAAAACTGGCTTTATAGCAGAATTCATATCATGTCCGGTGAAAAAGTTAGAAAAAGTTATAACTTTAGATAGAGAGCTTGAATTTGACCGTAGAAGAAAATTATTATAGATAATAATATGCTTTAGCTGCCAATAAATTACGGTCGAGAAAAAAAATGAATCCAGAAACAGCTTTTGAATTTGTCAATAATCAAGATCTTAAGCAAAAAAGAAGAACTTTGAGCGATTTACAAAAGAGTATTTTTTGCCTAGCTTGGGAAGGTGAAAGATATGCAGAAATATCGGCAAAAACGAATTTTGATGAAGGATATATCAGACAAGAAGCTGCGAAATTATGGAAAATACTAACAGAATTATTTGAACAAAAAGTCTCCAAAACTAATTTTCGCGGAATAGTAGAAACAGAAATCCAAAAAGATAGCGATCGCCAAAAATTTACCCTATCCCAACAAATGAGACAGTGGTTTGAAATCTTAGACTACAAATTTGACAGCGATAACGTTGAGGGTATAATTGAGAACAAAAGGTTTTTTGAGTGGATTATTACGATTAAAGTGAAGTTAATGGGCAACGTTCGCGTCCTCGTCCGAGGGGTAGAAGGGGAAGCAGAAATTTGCGATCTAAATGCTTTGCGTCATTCGGTGGAGAACAAAAGAACAAAATATGGATGGCTGGTAGCCGTCCGTCGTATTAGTAAAGCAGCTCGCGATGAAGCCAAAAAGCCAGAAAATCAAAACTTATTTTGCTACACCTTCGACGAACTCATAGACCAAGAAGCACACTTCAGTGGCTATTGTCAGTGGTTGGAGGAACAAGTCAAACAGCGGGGTATGGATGTTAAATATGTTCCCCTGGCCTGTAGCAAGGTAGAGGTTGACCCGAATACTAAACAAAAAATAGGGGTCAGTCACTACGATGAAGATGACGGCTGGATAGATGGTTATGTTGACCGATGGCAGGGCGATCCGGCAAAAAAACATCTTTCGGTTTTGGGCGAGTTCGGTACTGGCAAAACTTGGTTTGTATTCCACTATGCTTGGGAACAGTTGCAGCGCTATTTGGATGCGAAAAAGCGAGGGGTGGAACGTCCCCGCTTGCCTCTAATTATCTTGCTGCGGGATTATGCTAAGGCGGTTAATATCAAGTCTCTGTTTTCTGAGTTCTTTTTCCGGCAACACGAGATTCCACTGCCTGGTTATTCGGCTTTTGAATTTCTCAACCGTATGGGTAAATTCTTGGTGATTTTTGACGGTTTCGACGAAATGGCGGCTAAGGTAGATCGGCAAAAGATGATTAATAATTTTTGGGAATTAGCGCAAACGGTGGTGCCGGGGGCTAAGGTAATTCTTACTTGTCGGACCGAGCATTTCCCAGAAGCTAAGGAGGGTCGTGCTTTGTTGAATGCGGAGTTGCAAGCTTCTGTGGCTAATTTGACTGGGGAACCACCACAGTTTGAAGTGTTGGAACTGAAGAAATTTAACGACGACCAAATTCGTCGAGTGCTTTCTTTTGAGGCGGAACAGGCAACGGTGGAAAAGGTAATGAGTAATTCTCAATTATTAGATTTAGCTCGCCGTCCGGTGATGAGCGAGTTAATTCTGGAGGCGTTGCCAGAAATTGAGGCGGGGAAGGCGATCGATTTAGCAAGGATTTATCTCTATGCGGTGAAACACAAGATGGAACGAGACATTGAGCAAAAGCGGACTTTTACTTCCCTAGCGGATAAGTTGTATTTTCTCTGCGAATTGTCCTGGGAAATGTTATCTAATGACAAGATGAGTCTTAACTATCGGGAGTTTCCAGACCGCATTCGCCATTTGTTTGGGGCAAAAGTTGAAGCAGAAAAAGATTTAGACCACTGGCATTACGACATGATGGGTCAAACAATGTTGATTAGAAATGAGGATGGGGATTACAGTCCTGCTCATCGTTCATTATTGGAGTTTTTTGTTGCCTATAAGTTTGCTGCGGAGTTGGGGGTGTTGCCTGTAGATTTTTTGGAAGTGGCAGTGGCGCAGTCTCATATCAATTCCCAGGCAACGACTCAGGAATATACTTGGTCTGAATATTTCCGTCGGGAAGTGGATGCTAGGGGAGGGGTTATTTCTATTTCACCTCTAAAAACATTTTCTAGAGAGTCTCTGGAGCGTTTGCGTTCTACTTTTGGAGAGATGTCTTTGGTGAAGGCGGTTCTAGATTTGTTGATTCCCATGCTTTCTGGGGAAATAACGAAAGCGCAAACCTGCCGGAAGTTACGGGAAGTTGTGGAGGCGACGCGAGGGAAAACTGTTGAAGAGGTTAGTTATGTGGGTGGCAATGCAGCGACTTTGTTAGTGAAAATTGATAATGTTGCTTTGGAGGGTTGCGATTTGAGTCAGGCTGTCATTAAGAGGGCTGATTTTACTGGTGCAAGTTTGCAGGATGTTAATTTAACTGAGGCAAATTTGGCTGATTCCACTTTTACTGGAACCTTTGCTAGTGTTTTGTGCATAGCCTTTAGTCCTGACGGCAAAATGTTTGCAACGGGCAATGCTAACTGCGAGGTTCGTGTATGGCAGGCAGATGGTAAACCTCTATTTGAGTTTAAAGATGGCACTGCTTGGGTGTATTCAATTGCCTTCAGTCCCGATAGTAAAACTATAGCAAGTGGAGATTCTGTGGGCATAGTTAGACTATGGGATGCTAGCACGGGTCAATGCTTGCAAAGCGTCCATAGTTACCCCGTGAGCATAAAGTTACTTGCCTTTACTTCAGATAGTTCTAAAGTTATAAGTTGTAGCCAAAACGGAACTGTAAATTTCTGGAATCCTAGTACAGGTGAACAACTGTCAAATTTGCAGTTAGAAACAAATCAACTCAATTCGTTCGCTTTGACCTCTGACGGTCAAACTATTGCTACTGCTGCTGGTGACGGTTTGATTAAGCTCTGGAAAATTGATAGTGGTGAATGCTGGCAAACCTTATCAGGACATATGGGTGCAGTCAAGTCTCTCAGTTTCAGTCCAGATGATGAAATTCTCGTTAGCGGTGGCGATGACTGTAACGTAAAACTTTGGAACCATGCCACAGGTAAGTGCTTACAAACTTTTTCAGGACACACCGATACAATCAGAACTGTCGTTTTCAGTCCCGACGATCAAATCCTTGTCAGTGGTGGTGATGACCAAAGCATAAGGCTGTGGAGTCTCAGTAGCGGCGAATGTTTGCAAATTTGGCAGGAACACGCAAGTCAAGTAAATGCCGTTAACTTCAGTTCCGACAGTCTGACCCTTGCAAGTAGCAGCAACGACAATACTATAAAGCTGTGGGATCTTAGCAAGCAACAGTGCTTTAAAACTTTTAAAGGATATAATAATGCGGTAGAGTCAGTTGCTTTCAGTCCTGACGGCAAAACTCTCATTAGTGGTGGCGACGATCATCTAGTAAGACTTTGGCAGGTTGACACTGGTCAATGTATGCAAGTTTTTTCAGCACACACCAGTATATTACACTCGGTTACTTTTAGTCCAGACGGTGAAATAATAGCTAGCGGTGGCGAGGATAAAACAGTAAAGCTCTGTAGAGTTGTAACTTTTGATTGTATTCAAACATTATCAAAACATACTGATTTAATACATTGTGTTGCCTTCAGTTCAGGTGGTAAAACCCTGGCCAGCGGTAGCAATGACCAAACAGTGAGGCTGTGGGAAGTCAAAACAGGCAAATGTTTGAAAACTTTGCAAGAGCATACCAACCAGGTCAGAAGTGTCGCTTTTAGTTCGGATGACAGGATTCTTGCTAGTGGCAGTGAAGACCAAACGATAAGAATCTGGAGCGTCAATACTGGTGAGTGCAGGCAAATTTTGATGGGACACAATGCTGGAGTGGACTCAGTTGCCTTTAAACCAAACAGTGGTATTCTTGCTAGTGGCAGTACCGATAAAACAGTGAAGTTATGGGACACCTACATAGGTAAATGCCTCAAGATTTTGGAAGGACACAGTCTTGCAGTTCTTTGTGTCGCGTTCAGTTCTGACGGTCAAATTCTTGCCAGTAGCAGCGACGATAGCACTATAAGGCTCTGGGATGCCAGCACAGGTGAATGTCTGAAAGTTTTGCAAGAACATACCAGTTGGGTGTATTCAGTTACCTTCAGCCCCGACGGTAAAACCCTTGCTAGTGGTAGTGGAGACGAAACAATTAAATTCTGGAACGTCAAAACAGGAGAGTGCATCAAAACCCTGAGAGTACCCAGACCTTATGAAAACGCCAACATTACCGGAGTCACAGGATTAAACAACGCCCAAAAAGCCAGCCTAAAAGCATTGGGAGCAGTGGAATATTGAACATTAGAATCTATGACAGAGGTAACAGACTGTAGGGGAGAATGGCCATTCTCCTGACAAGATTTTTCCTTCTTCCTTCTTTCCTCTTCCCTCTTCCCTCTTCCTTCTGCTATAACAGGAGCGATCGCATACGCTTAACCGGAGGTTATCAGTTGCTAGCAAATCTGCTAAAATATAAGTCAACCTATCATTATATAATCCAGAAGAAATATGTCGGATGTCACCATCAAAGACTTAGAAATAGTACAAACGCTATTCAACGAAGCTGGCTTAGATTATCAATTAGAATTAGAAGGTGGAAAAATATCAGTTATGGGGCCATCAGATATTGTTTCGAGCGAAGTAGGTATTCTGTTTAGTCGTTTACTAGGAAATTGGGTTTACCCCCGTCGTCTGGGGCGAGTATTTGACTCTGCTGGTGGTTTTATCTTACCCGATAGCAACCTCAAAGCACCAGATGTATCTTTTGTCAAAGCTGATCGCTTGCGACGCAGTATCCGCTATTTTGCAGAAATGGTACCCGATCTAGCAGTGGAAATCAAATCTCAAAGTGACCGACTCCCCCCTCTAAAAAAGAAACTCCTAAAATATATTGAATTGGGAGTGCAAGTCGCAATATTAATCGATCCTGATGAAGAAACAGTAATAATTTATCGCCCCACAGGAGAACCCATTGAACTTACCGAGGATGATATATTGAGCATTCCCGAACTATTCCCTGGTTGGGAAATATCAATTTCCGAACTTTGGCCGCCCGTCTTTGATGAGGAAGAATAAGTGAAGCAATATCGCTCCTTTTTAGCACATAGAATCTATGTTTGAAAAAAAGAGCGATCGCATACTCTTAAGCAGAGGTTATCGCTTGCTGGTAAATCTGCTAAAATATAAATCAACCTATCATCATATAATCCAGAGGAAATATGCCGGATGTCACCATCAAAGACTTAGAAATAGTACAAACCCTATTCAACGAAGCTGGTTTAGATTATCAATTAGAATTAGAAGATGGAAAAATATCAGTTATGGGGCCATCAGATATCGTTTCGAGCGAAGTAGGAGTTCGTTTAAGCGCCTCTCTTTATGCCTGGATAAACCCCCGTCGTCTGGGGCGAGTATTTGAATCCGCAGGTGGTTTTATCTTACCTGATAGGAACCTCAAAGCACCAGACGTATCTTTTATCAAAGCCGATCGCTTGCCACGAAGCATCCGCTATTTTGCAGAAATGGTACCCGATCTAGCAGTAGAAATCAAGTCTCAAAGCGATCGACTCCCACCTCTAAAAAAGAAACTCCTAAAATATATTGAATTGGGGGTGCAAGTCGCAATATTAATCGATCCTGATGAAGAAACAGTAATAATTTATCGCCCCACAGGAGAACCCATTGAACTTACCGAGGATGATATATTGAGCATTCCCGAACTATTCCCTGGTTGGGAAATATCAATTTCCGAACTTTGGCCGCCCGTCTTTGATGAGGAAGAATAGATGAAGCAATATCGCTCCTTTTTACCACATATAATCCATGTTTGAAAAAAGAGCGATCGCTTGTTTATAAAAAATAGAAATCATCAACAATCTCAAATTATTTCGCCTTCGCCACATTCATAATATCATTCATTACTTAACCAGATTCCTCTATATTTACTAATATCATTTGATTTGCTTGTTTGACCTAATAGGTTCACTATA
>NZ_CEZPJD010000221.1:0-10679 GCF_983059655.1 Okeania sp. | reverse complement strand
CGTTGCTGATTCTGGGTATGATTTTGCCCCCCTAGCCCCCCAATTTTGGGGGGAACTCTAAAAGTTCCCCTTAATCCCCCTCCCGTCCCCCTTGGAAAGGGGGATGCCAGAGGATGCTACGCTTTTGAAGGATGGGGGATGCGCGGGGGCTTGACCAGAACCAAACAATCGCACATTCATACTTCTATTCAGCAACACCTAAATTTTTTCCAAGTAGTTTAATTATATAAGTTATCGAATCAAATGGAGCAAGAAAATTATTTAGATAATTGGCAGCAAGAGTTTATTGCTACTAATTTAATCTCTATAGGATATAATGCTTGGCAAGGTTATTTAAGTGGCCAACGGGGTCTAATTATTTGCAGTACAAATTCACCTATTATTGGTGCAACTGGAGAAACATTTCAAGTACATTTTGTCCTTCGTAATCATCTTGCACCTTTTCTCAATGCCTGGTTAAAAGCACCCGATACTGTCCTCCTTAAAACACACTTTATGAATGCTCATATTTTAGAAGCAGTAGAGAATTATAACCCTGAAAAAGATGTAGTTTTTATGTTAGAATCTGGCAGTCATGTTACTTTATTTTATCTTACTAATTTACCGATTAGTCCGCCTGATTGTTATCAGCAAGTGATCAAAAGTTGGGATGAATTTTCATCTCAATATTCCTCTGAATATCAAAATAATCATCATATTTAAAATTTGGTAATTTATTATATCTTTATTTTAATAAAAAAAAGTTATTGTAAGGGTTAATCCGTCAGCGTTTCAGAGCTTTAGCTATGAATTATTAGCTCATTATCAACTCAAAAGAGCAATTAGTATCCAAGGATAATTAAAACTTATAAAAAAAATGTCTTCAGCTAACCTTAGTAGTTAATTTATTCTGGCAAAAGCTGAATGCTGAATGCTTACAAGTTATTTACTTTTCTATTTATACCATTAATAAAAATGTTTTGTTGAATAAATTATTCTTTATTAACAGTTGATTTCGATAAAATCTATTCACATCTTGACAATAAAAAAAACTATGATAGTATATGTAAATATTCTGAAATTGGCGAACAATAATGTTAATTAAAAATACAAAAATGACCGTTCAAGAGTTTCTTGTTCAATTAGACGAAATTATTGAAAAACAACATTTACTTAAGCACCAATTCTATCAAATGTGGAATGAAGGAAAATTATCTTTAGAAATGTTGCAAGAATACGCTCAAGAATATTATCTACAAGTTCATTATTTCCCTACTTATGTTAGTGCTACTCACGCAGCTTGTGACGACTTAGAAATCAGAAAAATACTCCTAGAAAACCTCATAGAAGAAGAAATGGGAGTGGCAAATCACCCAGAATTATGGTTGCGTTTTGCAGAAGGTTTGGGTGTAAAAAGAGAAGCAGTTAAAGAGCGGGAACACCTAGCAAAAACTCAGGAATCTGTGAAGCTTTTGCAACAGTTATCCCGCAGTGAAAATCCAGCAAAAGGTTTAGCTGCTCTCTATGCTTATGAATCCCAAATTCCCGAAGTAGCTACTACTAAAATTGCTGGTTTGAAAGAATTTTACGGCATTAATTCTGAAGCAGCCTTGGCATTTTTTAAAGTACATGAAAAAGCCGATGAAATTCACAGCCAAGTTACGCGAGAAGCATTAGTAAAACTCTGTGAAACTGATGCTCAAAAACAAGAAGCATTAACAGCAGCAGCAACAGCAGTAGACGCCTTAAATTTACTACTTGATGGCGTGTATGAAGAATATTGTCAAGTTGTGAATTAATTACAGCAATTTTCAGGTAAGGAACGGAAATTAAATAAGACCGGGAAATGTTGGTTTCTGCCACATAAACCTCTTAAGGGTAATTAATTTTATCCGGTTTTATTTTCTTCTAATTCCTAAATAGGCCACAGTGCTTGAAGCAACCGAAGGCATCATCTTCAGTTGCGACTTCTGGTGATTTTGATTTAGAAGCGATCGGTATAATTAATGTTATTTAATTCAGTGGAGGGGAATAGGGAGTAGGGAAGAATCAACAAGTATAATTAAATAGTATTGACTAAAATATAGCTGGTTTTTTGCAAGGGTTTGGAGACCAAACCCCTACTTTTGAGGTATTTTGTTGATAAACAAACTTTAAATCCAGGGAACTAAAATGAGTGAGTTTAATCAATGGGTGACACCATTAAAACGCACGGTATCAGAAAAAAATCCTAAAGGTGGAACGATAGAATATGAAGATTTTCCTACTACAATAGATGTTACTGGCCCTCTATTGTATACATTAATTCAGCAACAGTGGCAGCAAGTTCAAATAGGTCATGTTGTTGAAGGTGGGGTACTAGAATTAGAATTCACTGAACCTCCAAAACTTTGCTTAATTTATGATGGTTATTTGACCGTAGCAACTCCCGCTTGGCATCTTCATTTATGCTTAGAAAAAAATTTAGGAGGACCTCACTGTACGACACCAATAGAATTAAGAGAAAAACGTCTTTTAAGTCGGGCAGCATTGTATCGTCGTTTAAACCCTGAAGGAGTGGCAAAAAGTTGGGGAATTGAGTTTTGGAATGGGGCGGCAGAAAAGTTAATGACGATATTTTTGCCGAATCCATTTTTAGGGGAAGATGAGGATTATTTGCCGGAGAAAAAAGCCGAGTTTTCCAAACTTGCACTTTATGAGGAGTTACGAGAAATTTATGTTTTAGGAACTCGTCCAATTCCTTTCAATAGTAATCCTTTAAAACGACCTTATTTATCTGTTTGTCGGTCGAGTCGTTGTTATCCTTCTCGGAAGTGGCAGCCAATTTTTGATGCTTTACAAACTGCGGTAAAGGCATCAGAATTAGATGTAGATGTGATTACTTCTGGCTGTTTGGAAGTTTGCAAAATGGGTCCGGTGGTCTTTTATTCTGGAGACAGAACTTGGTACACTCGCGTTACTCCTGATGTGGCTGGACGTATTGTTAACGAGCATTTATTAGGAGGGGTGAAGTTATCTGAAAATTTGTATCCTAAGTAGTGGGTGGGTAAATCTTAAAAAATATTAATGTTGAAGAAGGTTATAGGTGGTAGGTGGAAAAATTGGTCTATAATTAACCTTGTTATAAAAATTGGATGGGAATGGTCAAAGGCAAACCATATTGTCAATTATTAATTGTTGAAAGGTTTTTTGAGAGATCATCTATACCAAACTAACTTTTGGAAAAATGGTAGGAATCAAAATTTATGAAGAATAAAATTACAGTTGATTCGCCGGAAAATTATAATGTTTGGAGTCATGCTGAAAAAGCAATCTCTCATTCTCGTCTGTGGCAATTTTTGTTAATTACTATTGGCAGTGCTAGTAGTATTATTTATCCTCACGTTCCCTTAGTAGGTTTTGCTGCTATTAGTGGGGTGACACTTAATAGAAAACAGGCGATAATTTCCTCAATAATAATTTGGTTAGTTAATCAATTTTATGGTTTTACTCTTCGTCAATATCCCCAGACTTTAGAATCTTTTACTTGGGGAGTTGTGATGGGTTTGGGAACATTATTAGTAACAATTCTAGCTACTCTAAAGCCTAAATTTATTGAGCAGAAAATCTGGAGGTATTATTTATGGTTGACTGCTAGTTTAGTTATAGGATATGTCTTGTTTGAAGGAATAATATTACTGACTGCTACCTTAATGGTGGGAGACGGACATGGTTTAACAGTAGCTATTTTAGGGAGAATTTTTCTCAAGAATATAGTCTGGGCGATCGCTCTAACTTTTATCCACAGTTTGTTGATTTGGAATGGGATTAAATTCTTTAAAAGAGGGGAAAGGAGTTCTATCGCTCCTACTTAAGACAACTTGACAAACAGCCTCTTAAATAAATGTTTTGAGATTCGTTAGTTGAAAAATAAGTCAATTTTTCATCCTCGCTTATATCCTTATCCAACAATAGTTTCGCAATCAGCTTGGATAAGATTTGCTTTTTATCCTTAAATTAGTAGGGTATACTACGAACAATTAATAGGTCTTAATTAGAAATTAATGAAAAAAATTCTTAAGAAAGCCAGAAAATATAGCCCCAGTATTCTTAGTGCCACATTATTTATAGCCAATGCTGCTCAGGCTACTCCCCCAGTACAAATGGCCGGGGACTTTCGTCCCCTACCAATGGATGACCCCTCATTAGAAATGCCCAGTGTATCTGAGCTAGAAGCAGAAGAGGCAATAGATCAAGTAACATCTGTCTCCCAATTATCAGACGTACAACCCACAGACTGGGCATTTCAAGCATTGCAGTCATTAGTAGAACGTTATGGTTGTATAGCTGGTTATCCAGACGGCACCTTCAAAGGCAACCGCGCCATGACTCGCTTTGAATTTGCAGCAGGTTTAAATGCCTGTCTAGACAGAATTACAGAATTAATTGCTGCAGCAACCAGTAACCTAGCTACTAGGGAAGACCTAGCAATATTACAACGCTTACAAGAAGAATTTGCAGCCGAACTAGCAGCATTGCGGGGTCGTGTAGACTCTTTGGAAGCACGCACAGCAGAATTAGAAAACAACCAATTTTCCACAACTACCAAACTCAACGGAGAAGTTTTGTTTTGGTTAAATGATACCTTTGGGGAAAGAGCAGCAGCCCGTGGAGAACCTTCTAGCAATGACAAAACTGAGACTACTTTTTCTTATCGCGTCAGGTTAAACTTTGAGACTAGCTTTACTGGAGAAGATTTGCTCTTCACTCGTCTACAAGCTAATAATCTTAATGAGTTGAGCGAACCAGATCTCACCAATACCTTAATGACTCTTGCCGCTATTGATGAAGGTGATGGTAATAATGATGTTGGTATTGACCTGATGTTCTATCAGTTTCCCATTGGAGAACGTGCCCAAGCTCTTATTGGCCCCATTGGAGTTGACCTAGATGACGTTTCTGCAGTGTTGTCACCCTTTGCAGACGAAGGAAATGGGACCATTTCTAGGTTTGGAAGACGCAACCCTACCAGTTTCCGAGGTCCTGCTAATGCAGGTGTTGGCTTTAGTTACGCATTTAATGATAAGTTTCAGGTCAATGTGGCCTATTTAGCAGACGATCCAGCAAATCCTGCTGAGAGTGCCGGTGCATTCAATGGTGCTTACAGTGCATTAGGTCAAGTTGTAATTGAACCTAACGATAGCTTGGCATTTACCTTGGGTTATGTGCGTAAGTATTGGGGTAAGGATGGGGTTGATATTACTAATGGTACTGGTAGTTTCAAAGCTCAAGACCCCTTTGATGGTGTGCCGACAACTGCTGATAACGTTGGGTTTCAAGCTAACTGGAAGGTGAATGAAAAGTTTGAAGTGGGAGGTTGGTTTGGTTCAACCTGGGCACGACCAGAAACTAGCAATGGTGGTGATGATGATGATGTTACTATTATTAATGGAATGTTGTATTTTGCTTTCCCAGACTTGTTTAGAGAGGGAAATCTTGGTGGTTTAATGGTTGGCGTGCCTCCTATTGTGACTGATGGTGGTGATGATGATTCATTGAAGGATGATGATACATCTATACATATAGAGGCAATTTATCGTTTTCAGGTCAATGATAATATCTCTTTGACTCCTGGTTTATTTGTGATTACTAATCCTAATCACGATGATGTTAATGATACTATTTGGATTACTACATTCCGGACTCAGTTTGTGTTTTAAGTGACATACTCCCACACGCTTGCTGGTGCTATAGTGTAAGCTCTCTCGTTTCCCTTCCCTGCCATTGCATCGGGCAAGCGCGTGCTTTAAGGACGGAATGCCCTAATCATCCCGTACTTTTACAAATCAAAAAAGGCAGTAAGAAAAAAGTAGAAATTAACGATGACAATTCTGGAAAATTGCAACATATTGGAGCAATGATCGGGACTTACGCAAAGGTACTATATATATAGATATAGAGGCTTGGTGGTATTTACCTGGCGGCATCAGTCATCTGCTTATTTTGCGTAATTCCTGTTTCTATAGCATTTTAAAATGAGACATGAAAGCGCCGTGAATAAAACAAACTAAAAATTAATCTCCCCCCCCCGCCTTTCTTCCAAAGAGAATATCGATATCGCATCCTACAAAATCGGCGATCGCTATATTTCTGTCACTCTTTCCCGTTTCAGCAGCACCTGGGCTATGACGATACCGAGTATGGCTAAAAACGCCATCAGATAAAAGACGTAATTATAGCTTCCAAATAAATCTCTGATCCGGCCTGTTAATAGTGTGCCAATCAAAGCACCAACGCCATAAGCTGTGAAAACAATGCCGTAGTTTTGAGCATAGTTGTCAGGATTAAAAAAGCACAATGTAATAGTTGGAGCCATAGCCAGCCACCCCCCAAGACAGAACCAAAACAGGCAGAAAGCAATCAGATAGGTCCCCACTTGTCCCGTTTGAGCATTAGCCATTAATATACAGGCGATTAAGATCAGCACATAAGACAAGGTGGCAATATAGTGAGGTTTGAAGCGATCGCTCAACCAACCAAACAACGGACGACTGACCCCATTGAACAGAGCAAATAAGGCCACACTACTAGCAGCTACCGTTGGATTAATATCTATTATTTCCTCCCCAACTGGACTAGAAATGCCAATTGCACTCAAACCTACTAGGGTTCCAATAGCATAGCAAACCCACAACCCATAAAAGGATCGACTCTTAAACAAGTTCCCAGGATAGCTTGAGAGTAGCCTCTGGCCTGAGTTTGATGTTGAAGCACCGGTATTCTGCTGAGGATGCCAGTCTTTAGGAGGCAACTTCATCGTCAGGGAAATAGCTAGAATAATAGCTGTAAAGGCGATACCGAGAATGCGTAAAGTAGGTCGAACACTATAGGCACTGATTAATTGGTTCGCTAAGGGAGCGGTGATCAGGGGTGAAAGTCCAAAGCCAACAATGGTTGATCCCAAAGCCAACCCTTTATTATCTGGAAACCAGCGAGATACGACAACCATAGGCACACCATAGACAATACCCACTCCGGTTCCAGCAATAATCCCATAGGTGAAGATGAGTATGCCAATATGGTTGGCAAAGCTGGAAAGAATATAGCCTAAGCCGACGATCATCCCCCCGATCGCCGTTGTCAGACGGGTTCCAATACGAGGAATGTAAACCCCCGCGATCGGCATAAATGCAGCATAGAAAACCAAAACAAATGTATAGGGCAATAGGCTTTGACTGGCACTAATTCCCAACTCATTTTCTAAAGGGGTTCTAAAAATGCTCCAGGAATAGACACTTCCCAAGCAGAGTAGGATTGTCATCCCTAAAGGAATGAGCAACCATCTCCCCTGATGTGCAGACATTCCCAATATCTCCATCTTTGGCTCATAATCATTGGTTACACTCATAAGCTTTGATTTCTAAAAGGATTAAGATTTGAATTAGATAACTCAGAATGATCGGCAATAAAGCCGTTTGGCGATCGCCAATGTAGAGGGGAGGGGTTTGGTATGATTAGTAAAAACCTCTCTGAGTCTACGTTTGCGCAGCATGACCTTTGCGTAGCATTCCCAAGGAAAGGAAAGGAGGGGTTGGGCTTATAACCATCTGTGTAAGCTGCATTCCATAAACCTTTTACCCCAATTGTAGCACCATCTACTATAACCTGCGTGTTGAGCCATCGCCCGTTTTTTGTTTATTATTTAATTTGAGTTTGGTTAGTCATGGATTTCATGGAGATTGAGCGCAGCCTATCTAATGTTATTCTTTGCCGGATTGCGTCAAAATTCCCTGGGATGGACTGAACAGGAACGCCAGCAGAAAAAGCCCAAAAGCTACTAGAACGATGGCAGACCCCGAAGGAATATCCAGGTAGTAGCTCAAATACATCCCGGCAATACTGGAAAATGCCCCCAGACAGCCGCCCAAAATCATCATCTGGTGCAGCTCTCTGACCAGCAGATAAGCCGTCATTCCAGGTGCCACCAGCATGCCCATTAGCAGTAAAACTCCTACGGTTTGCAGACTGGCAACCACCGTCAGGCTAATGGCGGTGACTATGCCGAGGTAATACCAGCGCACCCTCATGCCATCGGCCTGAGCCCCAATGGGGTCAAAGGTGTAAAACAACAGCTCTTTGTAAAACAGCCAGACGCCGATCACAATGATTAACGTGATGCCGAAGGTCAGCTTTAGATCGCTCTGGGTAACCCCCAGGATGTTGCCAAACAAAATGTGAACCACATCGATACGGTTGGCTCCTGGCAACACCGTTACCAGTGTTGTGCCAATCGCTAAAAACGATGAAAAGATCAATGCCATTACGGCATCCACCTTGAGCCGGGATTGCGACTCAATGCCCGACAGCACGACGGCACTCACCACCCCCGCCACCAGCGCCCCCACCGACAGGGGAAACCTCAGAAACACGGCCACCGGCAACCCGGCCATGACAGAGTGAGCAATCATGTCCCCCATCATGCTCATCTGCTGCACGATCATGTAGCTGCCCACGACAGCGCACAAAATGCCCAGCAAAACTCCCATAATCAGAGCATTGCGCATGAATTCAAAGTTGAGGGGTTCAAGTAGTACGTTCAAGAAATTCTCCTTTTGATTGATTAATTCCGATGGTGTAGAGATTAGGCAGCGGCGAATAGTACCGGCCCTTCGTAGGCGGTCAGCAGGTTATCTTCTGTCATAACTTCGTGGCGCGGGCCTTTGGCGACAACGTGCTTGTTCAGCAATAACAGTTGATCGTAATTATCCAGGGTTTCGCCGAGGTCATGGGTGATGATGAGCAAGATTTTGGCCTGGGCTTTCAGCTCGTTAAAAATGTCGAACATAATGGATTCCGTTTTCTTATCCACTCCAGTGAAGGGTTCATCCAGAATCAGGAGTTCAGCTTCTTTTGCCAGGGCGCGGGCTAAAAAGACCCGCTGCTGCTGCCCGCCGGATAGGTCGCTGATGCTGCGATCGCGGTACTCATACATCCCCACCCGTTGTAACGCCGCCTTCACCAGCTCGCGAGATTGGGGACTGTGCCGACGAAACAGCCTGGTTTGCAGGGTACGGCCCATCATAGCAACATTCCAGACAGTGACGGGATAGTCCCAATCAATTTGCGATCGTTGGGGCACGTAGGCAACCTGGGAAAGCTGCGGTGTCAGAGGTTTCCCTTTCAGCAGGGCGGTACCCGTAGCCGACTGAATCAGCCCCAGCATGGCTTTGACCATCGTGCTTTTACCCGCCCCGTTTGGGCCAATGACCCCCACTGACTCGCCAGCGTCAAAGGTAAAACTCACATTATTGAGCGCCGTGAAACTGCGATACTTCACGGACAAATCTTGAACGATCAGCATAGTCTGCCTCTAGAAAAAAGTGAATAGAAAATGAAAAAAATATGATGTTTATATCATAAAATATGATGATGGTATACTATTGCAAATATATATCAAATTTTAACAATTTCCCAGTTGAGGGGAATTAACAGTTGTCGTTTAGGGTCATGATGCTGCTATATAAGACTTCTGGAGATTTGCCAAGGGGAGCCACTGAATTTTTCAGTCTGCTCAGTTGCGACAACCTTCTATTACAGATGCAGACTGGGTTTGTTTGCCACGGTCATGTTCTGAACTTAATGATATTTTTTCTCGACTATAATACTATATAGTATATATACTTATTCAGGAGACTTAAATGGGTTTTTTATTTCAGTCAAAGCCTCGTTTTGCAGGCACTTTTGCGGCTTTAGCAGTTGTGGTTGGCTTGGCGGCTGGTGGTGGCACTGCCGAGACGATCTCCACCCAGAGGGAAGGGAGAGATGCCGATGAAGTCGCCCAGGCAGATGGCGGGACTCCGGAGGTAGTCGCCTCCTACAGCGTTCTCTGCAGCATGGTGGAGCAAATTGCGGCGGGGGTGTTGGAACCCAACTGCCTGATCGACTATGAACAAGACCCGCACACCTATGAAGCTAGGCCGTCTGACCGACGGGCGATCGAGGTGGCGGATGCCGTCTTCTACGCTGGGATGAACTTTGAGCCGTCGATTATTGAGATGGCGGAAGCAAGCACCACCTCAGCCCCCAAAGTTGCGGTACACGAAGAAGCCGTCCAGGACATTATTGAAGTGGAGGAAGAAGGGGAAGTGGAACCCGATCCCCACATTTGGCATGACGTTGAAAACGGCATCCGCATGGTAGAGCAAATCGAGCAAACCCTGATTAAAATCGACCCCGACAATGCCGATACCTACGCCAGTAATGCTGATGCCCTCACCAGTAAGTTGGAGCGCTTAGATGCCTGGATTCCCAAACAAATTGCCACCATTCCAAAGAATCAGCGCCGTCTGATCACCACCCACGATGCCATGAGCTATTACGCCAGAGCCTATGGCCTGACGGTGGAAGATACCCTGTTGGGAGTCTCAACGGAGCAACAACCCACAGCAGCCAAGGTTAAATCCCTATCCGAGAGGATTCAGGCGATCGGTGTCCCCATTTTGTTTGCGGAGCTAACCGCCAACGACAAGGTGCTGCGCACCGTCGCCAATGAGGCGGGCGTGAATATTTCAGAGGATGTGCTGATTGCCGACGGCATCGGGGAAAAGGGCACTCCCGCAGGCAGCTATCAGGGCATGCTGGTTTACAACACCTGCACTATTGTGACCGGCTTGGGGGGCACCTGTTCAAAGTTTGAGTAAGCCCGATGCTTCTGGGCCAAG
>NZ_CEZPJD010000220.1:0-10696 GCF_983059655.1 Okeania sp. | reverse complement strand
TCAGTTATCAGTTATCAGTTATCAGTACCTCCGACTAAAGCCGGAAACTTAAAATACTGAACTGAATATTTTTTATATTTTTTCATCCCCTTAAAAGGGGAGGCTTTAGACCTCACTTTTTGGTAAATATTTCCTGCGGAATTCTGTACAAACAGCTATCAACTATCAGCTAGTTAATTTCCGGAACAAGTATCTTGCTTTTACGCCTTTGCGATCGCCAAGTCAATTTGCTGAATCTAACATAATTCTAAGGGCAAGGAACAAATAGAAAAGTTAGTTTTAAAATAATTAATTAAATTGCATATCCCTATCAATTACTAGAAATCGATAATTATGGAAACTATTACTGCTGCTCTTAAGGAGTGGAATATTGCTATTAATGCTTTAGAAAAAGGTCAAACAATTATGTTGTTAAGAAAAGGTGGTATTCGAGAACAGAAGGGTAATTTTACAGTTGCGTATAAACAAGTTTTACTCTATCCAACCTTTGAACATCAACAGCCAGATTTACTTAAACCGGAATATGCAAATCAGGTACAAATTGTAAATTCGGGTTGGCATCCTGAGAAAATTAAAATTAGCAGTTTTGCTGAGATTACTCATATTTTGTCAGTCAGCGATCCATCTATTTTAAATAAGTTGTTTGTCTATCATATTTGGAATGAAAAATTTGTCAGCGATCGCCTCAAATGGAAACCTCAACAAGCACTTTATATTTTACTTTTAAGAACTTATAAACTTGCCCAAAACTATGAGATTTTTTATCGTCGCGAATATGGAGGATGTCGTTCCTGGATCGAGTTAAATCGACCAATTAGTATGACTAATTCAGTCCCTATTTTTACTGATGATAATTATCAGAGTTTATCCACAGAAATTTGTCATATTTTGACCAAATAATTAAGATTTAAAGTCTCTTTTTCAAAGAATAAAGACAGAAAAAATTATTTTAGCCAAACCTCTTCTTTTCAGGAGAGGTCATTTCAGTTATCAGTTATCAGTTATCAGTCATCAGTACATCTGCAATAAAGAAGCAAGAAAATACGGAATTATATCTTTTTTATCCCCTGAAAAGGGAAGGCTTTAGACCACGATTTTTCGGTAATTATTCATTATGCCAATTAATATAGTAAATCTTAATCTTAATCTTTATGCCCCCAAACTCCAGATATAACTTTGTACCTAATTAAGTTACAAACTGATGTAAGATAATGAAATATTATCAATCAAATTATGAATACCAATATTAATTCTCAATATATAAATCTGGAAAACGCTCGGATTCATTATCTTGAAACAGGCCCAACAAATTCAGCTAGTGTACTTTTGTTACATGGGGCAAGTTTTAGCGCTCAGACATGGCAAGAAATTGGGACTCTTGAACTTTTAGCTATGACAGGTTATCGAGCAGTTGCTGTAGATATTCCCGGGTATGGTCGTTCAAAAAGAACATCTGTTTCTAGCTTAAGTTTTTTACTAGAATTATTAAACATTTTAAAATTAAATCTTCCAGTTTTAGTATCTCCTTCTATGAGTGGAAGTTATAGTTTACCTTTTGTCATTAATCATGGAGATAAATTAGCAGGTTTTGTAGCAATTGGAACCGTAGGAATTCAACGTTTTCAGAATCAATTAGAAGGAATTAAATTACCCACATTAGCTATTTGGGGAAGTAACGATCGCATAGTACCAATAACACAAGCAGACCTGTTAGTAAAACTAATGCCAAATTCTCAAAAAGTTGTTTTAACTAATGCTGGTCATGCTTGTTATATGAAAGAAACAGAAGAATTTCACGAACATTTCATAGAATTTATTGAAAGTTGTAGAAATTAGTAATTTAGGGAGTAGGGAGTAGGGAGTAGGGAGTAGGGAAAATTTGTTCGCTCCACACCTCCTAACTTCTAACTTCTAACTTCTAACTTCTAACTTCTAACTTCTAACTTTTGACTTTTGACTTATAACTTCTCATTAAGGGTGAATACTACCGTCAGGCATAATTGCACCTTTGAGGTCAGTATCTCGAATATTTGCAGTGTCCAGTTTAGCACCACGAAGGTTGACCCCACGCAAATTTGCACCCCGTAAATAGGCTTTGCTGAGATTAGCATTTGTAAGATTTGCACCCCGTAAGTCCGCACCTTCCAGAGAAGCTTCCCTAAGATTAGCATTCTTCAAATAAGCACCCAGTAGATTAGCATTTTCAAGATTACTACCTTCGAGATTAGCACTTTCGAGATCGGCATTTTCTAAATTAACACTACGATAACCATGACCTTTGTATCCTGCCAGTATAGCATCCTTAAGATTAGCCTGCTTTAACTTAGCACCTTTGAGGTTAACACCATCTAACTTAGCATTCTTCAAATTCGCATTTTCGAGATCGGCATTCTCTAACTCAGCACTAAATAAATTTGCTCCCAAGAGATTAGCATTTTTCAGGTTAGCGTTTTCTAGCTTGGCATAACCAAGGTTAGCTCCCCATAAATTAGTATCTCGAAGATTTGCTTGAGTCAAATTCACATTCCACAAATTAGCATATCCTAAATTAGCACTCCAGAGATTAGCAGACTGTAAATTTGCATATCTGAGTTTAGCACCTCTTAAGTCAGCATTTGATAAGTTAGCAAATGAAAGGTCAATACCTCCCAAACTTGCTTTCCATAGATCGGCATCTTCGAGGTTAGTATTATTGAGATCGGCACCTTCTAGACTAGCATCTTTGAGATTGACATCTTTCAAGTTTGCATAAGCTAAATTAACATTGTTTAACTCACACCGAGGACACTGACCTGTTTGCAATAAAACTTGCTGCAAATGCTGCTTTCTGGCATTAGAGCGAGATATTTCTTGCTCTATCCGAGAATTTAACCATTTATTTTCACCCCAGGTTGTTAGTGCTGCTATGGTACTAGAAAATGCTATTAGGCACAAACTAATTGTTGCTACCCCAGTAAATATTTTTGTAGTTTTTTTCCTGCCAAATTGCATTGCTTGAGTTTTCATATTTTCTGTATCATCAATAGATTTCAGCATTTTTAGAGCAATATCAGCATTGGGGAAGCGATGTTTTAAATTTGGTTCCAGCATTTTTTCTAACCAATTAACAAATACTGGCTCTAGTCTTGGCAGCAACTTTTTAAAATTAATTCGATAACTATCATCAATTAATTTGCCAATTTCACTGGATTTTGTATTAGTTAATAAACAAATTAAAGTTGCACCTAAACTGTACAGGTCTGATGCTTTTGTGAGTTCTCTATTGAACAATTGTTCTGGTGGCATAAACCCTAAAGTGCCTTTGACTGCACTACTAATTGCTACATTACTATACCCACTGCGAGCAAAGCCAAAATCTACTAGGTAAACTTTTAGTTGAGTAACATTGCGTTCAACTAATATATTTTCTGGTTTAATATCCCGATGAATAATTGGAGGTACTTGCTTTTGTAGATAAACTAAAACTTCTAATACTGCTTGAGCAATTTGTTTAACTTCTGCTACTTTCCAATGCTGTCTTGGATCAAGAGGGGGGGCATTTTTGTACTCTTGTACTAAACAAAAGCCATTTTCTGTTTCAAATGAATCTAGATAAGACGGAATACTAGGATGATTGATTTGTTGCAGTAGTTCAATTTCTCGATGATAACTATCGTATTCTGCCCAATTGGCAAATTGATATTGTTTAGTTACAACAGGTGTTTTTGTCGTAGTATCAGTTGACAAATAAGTAATGCGACCCCCATTTGGATTACAACCTAGTTCTTGTTGAACTTGATAACGTTGGTTAAAAAACTCTGGTAGATTCGTCATAATTAGTAATTTTGTTAGATACTTGATACGTTGGACAGAAAATTGAACCTTTAATATTGTAGCTTTGAATTAGTAGTTATAACAGAAGGAAGAAGGAAGAAGGAAGAAGGAAGAAGGAAAAAATTGGTGTGTCTTAGTTTTAAGGCAGAAGAAAGAAGTAAGAAGGAAAAAATTGGTGTGTCTTAGTTTTAAGCTTTTTATACAAGTTTAAAAAAAGAATGTTATGAATAATAAGTGCAATAAAAAGATTTTTCAGGAAATATACTTTTGACAAAAAAGAGGAATTTCCGACCTAAAAACTGGTATTAAATCTATTTCCATACGACTCCTGAATTCTGTTTGCAGAGCATTCTGTAGGAAATTCTAAGAAATACCCTAGCTATTTGTAGCAAATATTTATCAATTTGGTATTATCTGTCCTAACATTTTTAATATAGCAATCAGGAATCAGTTGTGAGAATTGAGGTGTTCCTTAAAAGTATGGAATATATCAATTATTATATTCAAAAGTGGGGGATACTCCTTCTGACTTAGAAGCAGGAATTAATGCTAATTGTTTATATACTTTTGGTGTAACAAATGGTACTCATACAAAAGAACAGTTAGCACAATACCCCAATGATGGACTACTCAATTCGCTCTTAGAATTAAAAGAAAAAATGTTCAACAATTAATAATTAATAATTAACAATTACTCTCCTTGAAAAGTGTGTCAGTCCAGCAAAATTGTAGGGTGCGTTAGACGGCTAAAATTTAGACTGTGAAAGGCATTTAACAATCCGTTGTAACGCACCATTTTAGCTGTGTCAATCCAGTAGGGTGTGTTAGCGTTATCGTAACGTACAAAGCCCTATATTTATTGTCAGTGCGTAAGTCCAATTTATCTCAGTAACTTGAGAAACACTATGAGAATAAGTGGGAAATAAAACATGACTCAAATTCATCAAACAGATGTTATCGTTGTCGGTGCAGGTATCGTTGGTTTAGCTCACGCTTTAGCAGTTGCCAAACGCGGTCTCAAAGTATTAGTCTTTGAAAGAAACCCAGAGAAGCAATCAAAAAAATACCTGGTTTCTTATCAGCAGAATACAATGTTGAGTTCAATTTCGGCACAGTCGTTACAGAAATTTCCCATCCTTATCTCACAGCAGGTGGAGAAAAATGGCAAGCAGACCGTATTTTTGTCTGTAGTGGAGCTGACTTTGAAACTTTATATCCTGATACCTTTGCCAACAGTGGGATGACGAAAGTCAAATTACAAATGATGCGAACAATTCCTCAACCTGAAAACTGGCGTGCTGATGTATCATTATGTGGCGGTTTAACCTTGACTCATTACACTTCCTTTGCCCACTGCCCATCTTTAGCAGCACTCAAAACCAGAATTGAAACAGAAACTCCCCATTTTCCTGAGTGGGTAATTCATGTGATGATGTCACAAAATGCAGCAGGTGAATTAATTATTGGTGATTCCCATGAATACGGTTTGAACCCAGAACCTTTTGATCGAGTACAAATCAATCAATATATATTAGATTACTTGAAAAAATTTGCAAAGGTTCCCACCTTAGAAATTGCCGAAACTTGGCATGGAGTTTACGCCAAACTTCCAGGTAAAACTGAATTTATCGCTCAACCAGAAACAGGAGTTACAATTATTAATGCCTTGAGTGGAGCAGGTATGACTTTATCCTTTGGTTTAGCAACAGAAGTAGTAGAAAAAATATAGTGCTGCGCGCAGGGAATAGGCAATAGGAAACAGGCAATAGGGTAATAAAAAACCTATTTTATGATACTTTTATACCAATTATCAAAAGTAATGCTATACTTGGGCAACACTTCAGCTATTAAGTAATTAACACTAGCAAAATATTTTTTTTGCTAATTTTAGCTATGTTAATGTTAATTATTATTATTTTTACTTCTATTTCCCCTCCTGGGAGGGGTTAGGGCGTGGGTCCCCTGCTCAATAAAGTGTAGAAAAGTTTTTGAGAAATGGTATTAGCTATTGGGCAGTTCCTGCAAAAATAATGCTATATATACAAGACTTCAATGATTACAGCAGTTTTCATGATTAGTAGACTACAGTAGGGACGTTCCATGGAACATCTCTACAAGGTTTTGCTATATGATAAGTATTCAACCAAATTTGATATAAGTAAAGCGATCTAGTCTATATTTTTGTCTTAAAATAATAAAATATTTTCACATAATTGAAACCTTTTTAGCCACAAATAAGTCCTATAATAATAGTAAATTCTTAAGTTTAAAAGACTTTGCAAATGCCTAAAAGGCTTGATAATTCATCAACATAATGCAAAAAAAAATCAATGATGGCAGAAATTTCAGCACTTCAAATTGATTCTAATCAAATTAATCTTGTACCAGGATTTACAGTTTCATTATTCGGCACTGTAGGAGCAGCAGATAGTTTTGATTCTTATGATATTACTATCAATGAACCTCAATTATTAGAAGTTAACTTGTTCGATATTATCACCAGTGCTGATGTCTTAATAAATGATAGTAATGGAAATCCTATTCCTGGTGCATCAGGAAGTCAACCACTTTCTACCCCAGAAAATTTTACCATTCCTCTCGCTCCTGGTAACTATCAAGTAATAGCATTTCAACCATTTAATGATTTTTCTCTCGGAGGTACAAATTATCAACTTGATTTAGTCTCTACTAGTTCCAACAACCCACCAGTAAACCCGCCAGTAAATCCTCCTATCAATCCACCAGTAAACCCGCCAGTAAATCCCCCCATCAATCCACCAGTAATTCCTCCTGGTTCTACTGATAATAGTAACAATAGTATAAATACAGCTACTCCTTTAGGCAGTATATTTCCCGAAATACCCATAACTCGCTCGGCTACAATTAATGATTTTGATACTGTAGACTACTATCGCGTTACAGTTGACCAACCCATAACTTCAGGAGTTGCCTTGCAAAATATTACTGGCAATCTTGATGTAGATGTATTAGATAGCAATGGTAACTTAATTGCCAGTGGTAACAACCTGGGGTCATCAAATGAGGCATTTCAGGCACCCTTCTTTACCCCCGGCGAATATTTTATCAATGTTTTTCAAACTGCTCCTGGCATTACCAGTAACTATGATTTAACACTATTTCCAGCAAGTGCAAACATTAGCCCTCCGGCACCCCCAAACCCTAACCCAGTTCCACCAAACCCTAACCCAGTTCCACCAAACCCTAACCCAGTTCCACCAAACCCTAACCCAATACCACCAAACCCTAATCCAATACCACAAATCATCAGTTTTGATGGACAGATAGATACAGGTGATGAAGTTGTGACAAATCGTGACAACACAAGTTTCGTTTCTAAAGAGGATTTTCTCTTAAATGCTACACCCGGTACTCCATTAACAATTGATCTGATTGGTATAAATAATGGTTTCGATCCTTTATTGGAAGTTTATCAACTTCCCCCAAACAGTCCAATGCTTGAGGTTAACGAACAAGCTATTCTAATTGCAGCTAACGATAATGGTGGTGGTGGTGTCAATGCTAGAATTGGGCCGGGAGTCCCATCAGATGTAACAATTTTTTCACCAGAAAATACTCCTATAAGTGTTCCTGCGGAGTTAACTTTAGCACCAGAGTTTCAATATCTGTTGCGCCTTACTTATACAGAGCTACCTGCTATTCCTATTGGAGGTTTTTCCTTAAATGCAAGTGTCCCTGACGGTTTTATTAGTCTTGCTCCAGTCAGATTAGGAGCTACTGTAGCCGATCCAATTGTGGCAGGAGATCCACCTTCTGATGGAGGAAGTTTTTTCTAACTACTTATACCAGAAGGAAGAAGGAAAAATATTACGTTGTCTGAGTTTTAAACTTTTGAACTGTCCTAAGCTTTACTTCGACTACCATAACAATAACCATTGGGACACAATCTCACTATGTCCCGATCAAATTATTATCTGTAGCAGGGAACAGCTCATATGGCAACAGGCAAAAGTGGAAAAAGTATTTCTCTGTCTAGGGCGTGTCATCAATTTTGAAATCTATTTAAAAAGAGATGGGGAGTATTTTTCAACCTTTTCCCTTATACTTTCCCTCCATCTCATAACTCCTCAGAAGTACCTTACCTATTTGTAGCAAACATTTATACTCTTAGTATGAGAGGGCCAAAAAAGTTAACTCAATAATTTATTTCTTGTGATTGATGCAAAAATCATCTTCTTATGCTACACTGTAATACATTATTTAGAGAACACTCAAAATATCCATAGTTTTTAGGTGGTATAGCACTACGCAAATTAGATTAGGACGTTTATAAATGCTCAAACTTAGTTAGGGATAACTTTTGAGTTTTGAGTTTTGATTTTTGACTTTTGACTTGGTATATGTGATTGACTTTTGTCAAATGCTGAGAATAGTTCGGTTATCTCTCTGTTCTGAGAGTTGCCTCTTAGAAGCTGGTTGAGCCATGATCAATGTATGGGAAATGACTCGATTAATAATTTTACCAAAGTTTTGCGGAAATAGTGACAGATAGATTGTAGTTAATTTAATCTGCTAGCAGTTTTAAGGACAAATTAAAATTTCGACCTACAGTTATGAACATTCCGCCTTTAAATTTAGTCTAGATTTGTATTACAAAAAAGAAAAGCGGACTCATACTGAGTTTACTTTAGGAAGAAAGTATAATCATTATCAATGTAAAAAATGTAAAAATCAAATTCATCTTATAAGTCCATTTAGCAAAGAAAAAAAATTCCAACTATAAAATTTTCACCACTTGATGGCATTTATGTCGGGATGGGAAAGCTAATTCTCATGTAGCTGTATCTTAAATCATTCCTATTGTAGGAACACACAATAACTACTGCGATATTTGAAATAAGGAGTTTATGAAAAAAATGTCAACACTAAATCAACAAAAGAAAACTCAAAAGACAAACAAATTAACTGCTAGCTCCTACTCCTCAATGGATACAGTTCGTACTTATCTACATGAGATTGGCCGTGTACCACTTCTGACTCGTGAGGAAGAAATCGTGTATGGCAAGAAAGTTAAGTACATGATGGAACTTTTGGAGTCAAAGGAAAAATTAGAAGAAAAGCTAGACAGAGCAGCAACTCAGCAAGAATGGGCAGAATATGTACAACTGAATGAAGAAGCGCTAAACCAAATAATTAACCATGGTCGCCGTGCGAAGCAAAAAATGATTGAAGCTAATCTTCGTTTGGTAGTAGCGATCGCGAAAAAGTACCAAAAACGAAATATGGAATTCTTGGATCTGATTCAAGAAGGTACTTTAGGTTTAGAGCGAGGAGTGGAAAAATTTGACCCCATGCGAGGCTACAAATTCTCTACTTATGCCTATTGGTGGATACGTCAAGCAATTACCAGAGCGATCGCACAACAAGCTCGTACTATTCGCTTACCAATTCACATTACTGAAAAACTCAACAAAATCAAAAGAGTTCAGAGAGAACTAATTCAGAGTTTGGGTCGTACCCCAACTCCTTCTGAGATTGCTCAAGCTTTAGAATTAGAGCCTTCTCAAATTAGAGAATATCTCTTGATGGCCCGTCATCCTATATCATTGGATTTAAGAGTAGGAGATAATCAGGACACCGAACTGCAAGAACTTTTAGAGGACGAAGCATCTTCTCCAGATGACTATATTACTCGTGAGTTGTTGCGCCAAGACTTAAATACTCTACTAGGAGAATTGACCGATCAACAACGTAATGTATTAAGATTACGTTTTGGTCTTGAGGATGGTAGAGAAATGTCCTTGGCGAAAGTAGGAGAGAGACTACAACTAAGTCGCGAGCGAGTTCGTCAATTAGAACATCAAGCTCTGGCCCATTTGCGTCGTCGTCAAGCTAAGGTACGGGAATATGTTGCTAGCTAGTACCGCTATGCGGAAGTCATTTTAGTTATCAGTTACCAGTTATCAGTACCTCTGCCTGTTTGCGCACTATGACCTAGGAAAGTATTGGGATTGAAATATTTAACTTAATTTTCTCTTGGTCTCATGGATATGGCACAGGTTTCTTTGCCATCCCTAGACCGCTTTTTCATCCCCTTTGTAGAGCGGTAGCTCGCGGTGCAGCCAAGGGGAGGTTTGAGACCTTATTTTTTGGTCAAAAGTCATAATTCAGAGGTATTGATTTGTAAGACTTTTAGGATTTTGTAACTGGTAAGTTATTTCCGCCATCCTATAGATCTTAAAATTAGCATAAAATCGATCCCTCTATTTTTATAGTAGGTTTCGAGCGTTCCTTATAGAGATAGTTATTTTTCATGATTATCTCTACAAGGATTTTTTTTTGATTTATTTTCTATCTTTAGAAACTATTTTTTAACAATTAATAATTAGGGTTTACTGAACAAGTATTTTGGTATGGGGTAGAAATCATATCGTGTCCGGTGGCATCAGTATTTTCAACAATGAATAATTAATAATGAATAATTAATAATTACCTCTCCTTGAAAAGAAGAGGATTGACTCAAAGGAAAATTTTTTTCTTTTTTCCCCTTAAAAGGGGAGGCTTTAGACCACAATTTCTCGGTAAGCACGAAGGTAAGGAAGAAGGCTTAATATCAATTTGAAAAAAGGGCGTTGCTGATTCTGGGTATGATTTGATAATTTTATATTTTGGATTTTGTATTTTGGATGGTTTGAACTACTTGTTAATATTAACTGTTCCCTCTCTTGGTGCGCATTCCCTCTCTTGGTCAGCATTCCCTCTCTTGGTCGGCGTTCCGCAAGCGAGCTGTCGGCGGCGCGGGTTCCGACCGCTTGCGTCTGACGCCGACGCGGGATCTGACCGCTTGCGTCTGTCGCCGACGCGGGGTCGCACCGCTGTTCCCTGTTCCCTGTTCCCTGTTCCC
>NZ_CEZPJD010000219.1:0-10713 GCF_983059655.1 Okeania sp. | reverse complement strand
ATCACCCTTGGGTCCTTGCTCTTCTAAAAATAAATCTTCTCCAGAAACCTTTAAGAATCCTTCCCCATTCAAATCAACTAAATTTTTGATTCTTTTCGGTATATCATGTATAGATTTCCATAATCTTATTGCCATTGCACTGTCTTGATTAATTCAATTTTTTGCTTTTTTTTACCTTTTTAAAAGCTTCGACTAACTAAATAATTGATTATAATTCCCTTGCAGATAAACCGCCCCCCTGGCCTCACCCCCATTCACAACAACAGGCAACTCAAAATCAAAACTAAGCAAACAATTAGCACCTAAAGCTCCCACTTCCACATCCTCAATTTCCCTTTCTAAATATTCTACTTGAGCAGGATTAAACTCTAAATTTTTCTCAGCTCTAAACTGAGCAGAAATAGCCTGATACATCGCAGCACTAATATTGGTACATAACTGGTCTCCACCTTCGGCTTCAGCATAGTTGTATTCATAAACATTTATTACTTTTATTTCACTTTTATCTGTGCTAGAAACTTCTGCAAAAAGGCAAGGAATTGTAATTGTTCCAGTAGCTCTTTTAGGAGTTTCATAACTGATGGAAAAATTAGTCAAGTAATCCAACCCGTTAGGATTAGAACCTTCTTCGCTCTCTATCTCGTCTATTTTTAATAGAAGAGCAAAGGTTCTCTCTTCTAGTGTAGTATAATTACTAAACTCATCTGTCGATACAAACAACATGATACAATAAAAAACATAGTTTGAGTATGATATAATTTTAACTCAAAATCAGCAAATATAAAACATTGATTTGTTGATTTTTTAGCAAATTATCAATATGAATGAAGTACCCTTAGATGTAAAAGCATGGTCTGACAGCGTCATCCCTGAGAGGATAGCAAGGGTTGAAAGTCAACTGACCAATATAGGAGATTATTTACATTTAATTTATGAATTACTCAAGCCACCTAACACGGAAGGAACGGAGGAAATGCCAGCACCTTTAAGAATTGGACTGGAAGTACCAACAGGAGCTAACTTTGATTTCCCTGATAACTTCAATAATTGGAGCGGACAAAATTGGATTCGCGATCGACTAGACTCTGACTTAGGTATTGACGGGCACAAAGTCTTTACTTTTGAAAGCTTTGACCTGACTACCAGCCTGAGCGACGGGTATAATTTCACTGTTGATATAGACCCTGCCTTTACTACCGTTGATACAGCCTCTACTCCCTACATTAGTTGTCATATCTTTAACCCTGTTAGAATAGCCAAGCTAGGTCTTCAAATATTAGGCGGATGGGCAGACGACCGACTAGGAATATTTCCTGACGACCTGGCAGGAAGGGTAAAAGAAAGTAGTCTGGTAGGGGAACTCTCGGCTACTCCCGCTGAAATTAAGGTTAATCCTAATTTATTAAATTGGGCTGGTTTTTTCTCGGTCAAGGTTCAAGACGAGGGGTGGAAGTCAGCGGTAATCAATTACGAGCAAGCAAATGGCAAATTTATAATTTTAGGATATTAACCAAGATGAGAATTGCAGTTGTGGGCGACCAACACGCTACCTATTTACCAGCAAGCCACAGTAAAGGAATTCATGGCTTACCTGCTTGGGATATGGAATTTAAGCAAATGATTGAAGAAATTATTCCCCAAGACTTTGACCGCATTTATATTTCTCCTGGATTTTATTTAATGGGAGTGAAAAAAGCTGATGAGGTGATTGGAGCATTAGCCAGAGGAAACATTGCAGTTCAATACGAACAAAAGGAGCGAGGATTCTACTCAAGGTCTAATTGGCGGCAGTTTATAAAAAATGAGGCTGGCAATAATTATCTCTGGGCTGCTTGGAAAGAAGCAGTAAAAGACCTTTATAACTTGTCTGATAAAATTTGGTTGTTGCCAATATCTATGTATTGGTACGAACTAAAAATCAAAGAGAATATTGTTAGATTGTATCCAAAATTCTGTTCTGAATTTTCTCGATTAATCAACGTTGCAGCAGTCTTTCAAGGTAATAGGTTTTACCATAAAAATAGGTATGGGCATTTGACAGGTGAAGCTATATCTTTATTACAACCAATGTTAGAAAATGGCTAAGAAAAAACGGCGCAGGCAGGGCAAAAATCAAAAGCCAAATCTAGAGAAAGACCGTAGCAGCCCAACTTCGGACAAGGAATCTACTAATAGAATACCTGACAAGAAAGACTTGCAAAAAACTATTACTCAGATAATTCAAAACAGAAAAGCAGAATTGATAGCTGAGTTTTATTTACAGAGGAAATTCAATCAATCTACCACACTTAAAGACTTTGCTCTACAGTGGGTAAATGGATTTGAAAAACAAACTCGACAGAAGAAAAAAACGGCTATTGAATACGACCGAAAAGTAGAAAAAATTAACAATGATGGTCAACCTTTTAACAGTAAGAGTAAGTAACAATGGAAGTAAAAACAGGTGTAGATTTAAATAAATTGTGGGTAGCTTTTGAGCGAAAAACTTCACCGCAAAGGAATTGGTTGAAGCAGAAAGGCAAAGAGATTAGTAGCTTCGTTGACGAGCAAGTACGATATTTCAAGGATGTCACACCGGAGAATATCGTTGAAGGTGGCAGAGTATTAGTTGACAAGGTCGCAAAAAGAGACTGGGGCTTTTTTAAGGATTGGCTGAGAGAAGCTCCCTTTGTCGCCAAAGCAGCAGGGTTGGCTGCGTCTGCTGGCAGTATTGGCGTGGCGGTCTTATCCGGGACTAAAGTCGTAGGTGCTGTTGCAGCAACTGGTCTAGGAAAGTTTGTAACTGGCGTTGCGGTGACAGCAGGTTTAAGTCGTGCTAGATTTTTTGAGGGGACTTTCCAGTATGTTGAACAAGCACTTAATTTCGACTGGAATATTAACTTAGATAAATTTGTCAAACAACTGCAATCACGCCTTGAAGATTTCTACTCTGATGCTTTTGGTAGTTTGGGTTCAGCTTTTGGCCGTTCTGCTGCTACTGTTGTAGTTAACCGCGAACTAGGTAGCGCTAGGGTGAGAATCAACTCAACTACCTGCGCTGTGGCTACCTTGATAGATCCTTCTATCGAACAAGATATGATTAATGCTCTAACTGATATTTGTTTTAGCGGTAGGGCTGTTATTACTCAAATACTAACAATGATTAGTTTTGTCGGAGTACGACAGATAGCAGCCAACGTTTTAGATAAACCAGAATGGGTTAATGGTGGTGACTCGCCTTTTATTATTAGTGAAAAAGTTGAGGAGGCTTGGGAGGCTAACAAGAAAAACCACCCAGAGTATAAATACTTGTGGAAGTTTTCCGAGACCTTCTTCAATGCCTTTGGCGATCGTATGCGAGACCTGCTGACGGACGAGGAAACCTGGTTGGAGGTTGTGCGATGAAGAAAGTGGGGGGTAATTTTTTCCAGGAGTTTGAAACTGTAAATGTAAATATAAAGTATGATATTGTCAACTTCAGAAATGAAGCTAACAAAATCAAAGGTACATTAACTAATGCTGAAAACTTTTTATTCAACTTTGAATTAAAAACTCTTGTTGTCGCCAAAGACTTAAAAAGTTTAAAGCAAATGCCGATTATTGAGATTGATGACGCTCAGTATGAGTACATTAAGCAAAGTACGATTGCCGATCATATTAGGAAATTCAATAATACGAACGGCTATGCTATCACCGTGAATTTTTGGCATTTCAAGTACAATGGCAACTTCCAAAATTTCCCTGACAGGCCCTACTCGCAAGTTTTGTGGGGAAATCAAGGGCAGCTTAATTATCAACCTATTTTTGTTCCTTATCTATCAGACACTCCTCACTACTATTTTGGAGAAGATGGTGGCATTGCAGTCAATTTCAATCAGACTTTAGGGGGTGATGACTACATTTACGTTCATGGTAGTTATGTGTGTGAAGTCAGTTACGACAGGACAGTGCAAAATTACCAGCATAATTTTTGACAACAGCAAAGAGTGTCGGAGCAACGCAGGCGAAAGAGAAACGTTTTTATTTGATTCTATTCTATTTCTCTTAACAGAATAGGTAGTAAAACTTCTACACTCAGAAGCAAATATTTGGAGTAGAAAACAAATTTTATCATGCAAAAGACAGACTAAGTATTAATGACAAAATTAACAAAAAGGTTGTTATTGATAGTTGAATAATTGATGTGGCAAAAGCAAATATTAGACCCAATATAGACGAGGGTGGAGTAGGATTTGGGATAGGGATTGGACCTTTTGGTATTTCTTATAATTCTAAGGATGGTGGTACTTTTGGAGTAGATGCGGGACTTATTGGCATTGAATATAATGCTCGCGGTGGGGGAGAACTTGAATATTTTGGCGGTACATTCCGATTTGAATACGAGCGTAAAGGATGTACTTTAATAGAAAAGGGTTTTATTGGTGGCGTTCACGCTACGACAGACATCAGGAAAGTTCCTAATTGTGACGATCAAGGCAAGGAAGCTGAGGAGAACTCAGAACAGCCAAACCAAGAACCTGATGCGCCTGATGACTTAGGGGAAGATGGAGGGCTGATATCGGAAGAAGAAATTCCTTTACCTCCAGGTGGAGGAGTTCCCAAAGGAATCTCCATTGTTTTCTCTTCTGATTACTACTTTCCTAAAATCACTTATTCTCAAGGACCTAAATGTGATGATGTCTTAGAGTATTCGTATACTACCAGGCATAGTGGTAGAGACTTTCGTTATTCTTCAGGCTCGCCTCCTTATAGGATTGTGCGCCGGACATATACAGTACCAAGACGTATATTTTATCAAGGAAGTGGCTCGGGCATTAGCTATTGTGTTCCAGAAGACCACATGATAACTCTGTGTATATTTCTGCAACTAGATGCAGAAACAGGGCAATCTGTAGCTGGAGGCTTTCAATGCCACTTCAGCTATGAATTGCTAGCGAGAGAAAGAGGTAAGCATTTCAATGGCAAAGTAGAAGTTTATGTTAACGGGGTTCCTCTACCTGAATATCTAGAAGCCCTTCCTCCTAACAAACCACCGATTACAAAGTCAAAGGAACAAACAAAAATGGATGAATGTTGTAAAAGTATCAAGCGCATTGAAAATGCTTTAGGAGTTGAGCGCTTGATTAAAGATAAATTTATTTTTCCTAATGAATTAATGATTCCTGGGAGTGAAGGTGCTGAGTATGCTGAGGATTACATGGGGATATACTCGCGGATGATATCAGTCATTAATCAAGCTGGCTTCAGCCCTTTTCGGGTTGAGCTGCCGACTCCTGCTGATTTCCCAGAAGACGAGGAAAAGCCTGCACTTAGCTATCCTAGCCAACAAGCAGCACTGCAAGCGGTGATGAGTCTCCTAATTGAAAATAAGATTGAGCAACGGAGGCAGTCTATTTTGCAGTTGAGGCTGGCTAGAATGGCGGGTAGGATGTATCTAACTATTGGTAAGATATGGTATAGAGTAACTGCCATCCTAGATGGCCTCGGCATACCTGTTAGGCGGAAGCGCATGCAAGAAACGCTAGAATTTAATTTATTAGAGAGCAAGAAAAAACCGCAAGGGTTTAAGGAGGGGAGCGACAGACTACCAGAGTTTAAAGAGACTGAGGATGAGTTGATTGACGATTTCTTGCAAAACAGCGAACACGAGTTCTCAATTGATGTATTTAAGGAGAATGAAAAAGATATTCGTCGCTGGTTGATTTATTTGTTGAGTAAAAAAGGTTGATTATGGCATCCCCAAAGAAAACAGGGCGAATATTTGGCAAGGTTTTTGAGGCGATCGAACGAGATATGTCGCCTAATTTTTCGACTGTTAATAAGCAGGGAAAAGGTAAGAAGATTACTGCGGAAGAGTTAATTGATCTTGAGACTCACGACGTATTGAAAGTGCAGTTGAGAGAGGGGATTGAAGTTACTTTGGCAGGTAGTGAGGAGAGTTTAATCTCTCAGTTGTCTTTGGTGGCTGCTTTTGAGCAGATTGTGAGCCGTGGCAGTAATTTGGTTGAGTTTGAGGATTGGTTTAGAGGTTGGCAAGAAGGATGGCCAAGTTTGATTAATAGTCGAGGAACTGCTGCTAGCTTGAAGACTAATTATCCGATTCGCGACCGTATCAATTCTGACGAAACTACTACTCCCGGCTGGCGAGTTGATATGGAGGCACGCCCGCAGTATATTGAAAAGTTTCATCCTACCCAAGAGTTGAATTACCGGGTGATTGAATATTTTCCGGCTAGAAATTCTCCTTTGAGGTCGAAGATTTTTTCTGGTAGTGATGCTGAGATTATTCAGCAGATTGTTAGTTATGAAGAAAAAATTTCCAGGGAGACTGAGGTTGGTAGAAGCTTTGCTAGTTATCCCAAGGTTAAAGGTCAGCCCAAAATAAAGATAATTTTCAAAGAAAAACCAGAAGATGTGGAGCCGGGCTATCAAGCGATTGATTCAGAAGTCAGCTTTAGGATTATCGCTAAATCAGAACATCCAGAGTCGCCATTACCTAGATTAACTTGGTCTGACTTAATAACTTATGCTGCTAGAATATGGCAGGAGTTTGGTGGGCCTACCCCTTTTCACTATCGTCGAGGTAAAGAGTCAGTTAGTTATATTGATAGGCTGAATGGCTTTAAGTCTTGGCTGACTGTATTCTCGCTAACAGATGGCATTGAAGTTTATCAGCGGTTATGTAGAGTTTCTCAAGCAGAGTTTAAACTTAAAAACTTATCAAGCGGCAAGAACCAAGCACCAGCAGAAGCTTATCCAACTATTCCGGCAAATTTACAGGTATTAGGTCAGACAGTTAAAGGCAAGCGCCGCCGTCCTGTTGGTACTGTGTGGTTCGATCAGGGTATTATTGAGTTACCCACCCTCAAAGGAGCTATCACGCTGGTGGATAAAAATGGCATTGTTATCGATGAAAATCAAGATTTAGACGATGGGATAGTTGATTAAAACAGATTGTTGGCCTTAGATGTTTTTTGCCATAGTACCAATTTATTTGCCACAGTTTACCTAATTTAATCTTACTTTGTTTGATTCTTTCTCAACTCAGCTAAACTGCACCTCCAAACATAATAACTTTGGATGATTCTGAACTGCTTGATTTTGACGCTAGATTAAAGATATTAGTCCAATCACCAAAAAAATCAAAATATGGCTCGCAAAAGAAGAAATTATTTAAACAAAAAAACCTTAAACTCTGCTGAAATTGATATTTATACAGATTATTTGAAAGGAAACCGAACGCATACTGTGAACAGAAAACTGCCTCCTGAAAAATTGGAGAGAAAGGGTGGTGGTGTAATTCCTTTTGGACTTTCCCCTGCTGCTACTCCAAGTGCTGCGGATTATTTGAGAATTGCAGCAACATTAGGAGCGCTTGATTTATTAAGCAGGTTCCCTTCTATTGATTATGCAAAACTAGGGATTGAAACGGTTTTGACTAATGTCACGGGTACTGTTCCTGCTGGAAAAGCTTTTGCTCCAGCCGTTTGGATTCCTACACTAGGACCAGCAGAACTTTCATTTTCAACTGGCACGTCTGCTTTTACTGGCAGAAGTACGCGTTCACCCAACACCAGAAGCGGAAGCATTCCGTTTGGAAGGAACACAGGAGCAAATATCAATGATGCTAAGACAGGTACAGCGGTTAGTAGTCTTGCTGACTGTGATGAGGAAGATATGAAAACAAGTATTGAGAATATAGCTGCCTCTGACAGTGCTTCAGGTCTGCCTGGAGGAGATCAATACGTAACAAAAACTTTCTTACCAGAGGAATTTTATCCTATATCTCAAGACGTGACCTCTGAAATTGGCAATTATCAACCAGCAGCTCCTGTTTACTAAACTTTCAACATGAAAATTATTGATCCATTTGCTCGACAAGAAGTAGGAAGCTGCTTTTATTTGCAAATCCCTCAATGGGACGAGGACTTAAACAAACAAATGTTTGCCGCTCACTTTGTAGTAGAGAAAGCCACTCAACAGTTTTTGAATGGCGAAATTAATGCAATGGATTTTTGTGATTTAGTAGAAGAAGTTATTGATGACATGGATGGGTATTTAGAAGAAGTAAACAGTAATATTGATCGTATGCTTCAGGGTGAAAGTTTTTTAAAATTAATATCTAGATAATTTCTTGATATTGTTCCACTGTAACGCTTATGTTTTTGAACCAATAAGGCGGTTGAAAAGTATATTTTAATTGTGTTGTTTGTTTCGTGACATTCGCCCATTCTACTAGCTGCCATTCATCTAGATAAATTTTCTTACTGAAAAATCTGGTAGGCACAAAGTTTTGTAGATTGCCGATATAAATAGTTATCCAACCTGCTAAAACCCAGGTGCTTTTTGCTGTCGTTGAGGTACAAAACACTCTGAGGTAAGGACTGTTAAATGGCGGTGCAAACTCTGTTGTTGCAATTCTATTCTCTTTTGATGGCGGAGAGTTTATATCAGGTAATATAAGGTCTTGATTGAATATTTGTACCCAGGAATCATTGTCAGATAAATCAATCATAAGAAATTTGGCTGCTAAGATTCATTTGCTTGTGATGTTTTTGTCTTGAGATTTTAACATTAATGACACTGATGATTAACTCTAATAAGGTTTTTTACATAATCCAATGGATTGAATTGATTGCCAGCATTCCATTGTTTTTTGCTAGCATTATGTTTATTTTTGAAAAAAAAAGAAAAAGCCTGCTTCCGATTGGTTTTTTATTATTTACAGTAGCAACAAAATTCTCGACAGGTCATTTTTTCTTAATTACTGAATGCTCACAAAAGAACATATCTGATGACTTTTTTTTGTCCCCTGAAAGCACTTTTCCCTCATTTTTATCGATAGGAGCAAGCTTTGGCATCCTTTTCTGGAGTGTTATTGTCTGTATATTCGAGTTCAAAGCTAGAATGATTTTGGCAAGAAGAAAGCATCAAAAACATGATATTATTGACGCAACAACCAATCCCCCTACCTAGTGTTTTCGAGAACCCATGGTTTCAGCTTCTTGGGACTATACTTTATTTTTTCGCCAACGTTTCTTTCTTTCTAGGTCCGCGTATATTGGACCAGCTTCAAGCCAACACAAAAAAGCTGGAAATGAAAGTAAAAATTTTCAATCTAATTGAAGAAAAATTAGACAAATGTATTCAGTCTATACGCCAAGCGATTTTAAGTTGTAAATATACATTAAACACGAGCCATATCTTTTCAGCAGAAGCTACAAAAGACATTATCGTAAAGTATTTTCAAACTTATTTTTTAGACATTCAAAAGTTACTTTTGTCCACGTTGGAAGAAATAGAAGAAGACACAACAGGATTAGAAGTAGATGAAAGTCAGTCATTAAAATAGTACTTTTAAGTCTGCTAGCAAAGCCTGATGTTGTTGTCAATCACCTATTGTTTATATTGAAGAATAAGGTGGTTGCTTAATCATAAATATTAGAAAAGGTAATCAAGAATGACAATGCAACTTATAAACCCTTTGCCTCCTTACTACTCTCAGCGAGATAATTTAAAAGAATGGTGGCGGACTTGTAATTCGTCTACATCAGCTATGTGTGTAGAATTTTTCAAGCCTGGTCTTATATCTGGTGATGATGAATATATTGCTAAACTAGCTGCTTATGGTGACACAACAGACCATTCTGCTCATACTCGTTTACTGGCAGATTTGGGTATAAAAAGTGAGTGGAAGACTAATTTAAACTACTCGGACTTGGATGCTCAACTTAAAGATAATAAGCCGATTCCTATTGGCGTGCTTCATAATGGAACTTTGCAATATCCCACAGGCGGGCATATTTGCCTTGTTGTCGGTAAATACAAAGAAGGATATGTATGTCAAGATCCATGGGGACATGGATTTGATTACACAGACACCAATGGGAATCAAGTTTTATACCCGTACCAGAGCCTAGATATCAGATGGCTTGTGAACGGAAAAAATAGTGGATGGGGAAGAATTTTTTAGATTTATCGTTGATGACAAATCAGGGTATCTACACAGCAGACGATTGATTTTAATTAAAAACTAAAAATGCACGAATACGATATCCTTACTGAATTTAACTGGGAAAAAACTACTATTACTTATGGTTATAATCCTAATATGTCTCCAGAGTTTCAAGGTTTGTTTGACGAAATTGCTGATGAGATTACAGGCAATTCTAGCTTAGAGTTAATTAAGGATGATTCTCCTGATATTTTAATTAAGTTTGGTGATACTCAAGGTTTTTTTGGTCTTGCTTATTTCCCTGGAGAGTTTCCGATAAGTGGCGATATCCTATTATCACCAGATTTGATTTCACAGCCTGAATCATATCAAAAGTTTGTTGCATGGCATGAGTTTGGTCATGCTTTAGGATTGGGCCATGAGGGTGAACGGCAAGACTCAGTGATGTCTACAAATTTGGATGGACTTGAAAGTCTACCTACTCAGTTTACAAGTTACGATTGGTGGGCAATAGAAACTACTTATTATTTAATTTAGATTTAACGATAAATGATTAATGTTGCTTGTGCATATACTAAATATTCGTAGCCATCGCTGATCAAGTGATCGCTACTTTTGAAGAATTTCTTTTTTGTCTTAGTTACTTTTAACTAACCAGGAGTAGGTATTTAAAATTAAAATAGCTTGAATAAATACTGTGGGGATTCACCTTGACGGTTCAACTTTTCTAAGTGGTTAAGTATCAGATCGGGAATATTGTCGAGAGAAGGCTTAGAGGT
>NZ_CEZPJD010000218.1:0-10781 GCF_983059655.1 Okeania sp. | reverse complement strand
AACTTGCCTCAGTAAAACTATAAGCTATTTTTCTAAAATATTGACGACTTTCTCCTGAAAATATATCCCAACAAGACTCAATACCAGCAGCTAATTTCTCTATCTTATCCACATACTTATTTATATCTTTAGGGATATCATTTTTAAATTCAATTTCTGTATTAATTGCCTCCAAATATTTTTTCGTCCCCACCATCATCTCCTGTAAAGTTGCCTCTATGCTCTGACCTTTGATAGCAGCAACTTCTCGAAAAAACTCCTGTACTTCATCAGTTAATGAATTAGGAGAAATACAATTTTCTAAAAACGATTTTACTTTCTCAATCTTGTCTTCCGTCCGTTTAAGAGCTAATGCTTGAATGTTTTCGGTTGAATGAAAAGGGAGCATGGGAGTTTTATTCTTATTTGGAAGGGGATAATATTGAGTTTAAAAGTGTTAATTTTGGTTCTCCTACAGATTTAATTTATGAGGATGTGTTTTTAGGGGAATTGTAGGAGCAGTTAGCGATCGCCTCTAAAATGTGGTTGTTATTGCAGGGGCGATCGCTTCTAAACGTCACGATGTAAAAGATTAAATTTCATTTTGTGTTCCATCTGACTACTGAATTTCAATTTGAGCTTGTTGATGATATTGGTCATCTGAATCGACGGCAGCATAAAGAGGGCCAGTATACGCAATAACAGCTCCCATGATTATTTCTGGTTGAGTATATAGGTTGGATAGAGGCAACGGTGCTTGGAGAATAATTGCTAGAAACCATAATATACTTTGTAAAGGCAAGAAGCGGAGGACATTGAACTTGAGAATCTTTGGTATAGACTTGGGAAATCAGCTTTGTCTAAAGTCCAATATGAATATCAAGTTCAGCTAATCAACCATAAATGAGATGTCATTACGTAAGCAACTCTATAATTAAAAATAACTTATAACTGAAATGAGCATTACTTATACATTTTTGGGTAAAGGTGGTACAGGTAAAACAATTATTGCATTTGCCACTGCCAAACGATACGCTAGCCTTGGTAAACGAGTCTTATTTGTGGGACAAGAACCTGCTTCAACATTATCTTTAATATTAGGTGCTAATATTGGCCCAGAACCTACAGAAATAGACTCTAATCTCAAAGCAGTCAATATTCAGGCAGCAAGCTTATTAGAAAATGGTTGGGAAGAACTGAAAAAACTAGAAGCTGAATATATCCGTACACCCTTCTTTAAAAAGGTATATGGTCAAGAACTGGGAGTATTACCAGGAGTAGAAGGAATTATGACTATTAATGTTATGCGGGGATATAGTGCTAGTGGGAAATATGATGTAATTATTTACGATGGTACAGGAGATAAGGAGACTCTACGACTTTTGGGTTCGGCGGAAATTATGAGTTGGTATATTCGTCGCTTCCGTCAAGTTATTCTCGACTCAGATGTCTACAAAGCTATTTCTCCATTTGTTCAACCTATTAGTAGTGCTATTCTGAATGTTGATTGGACTGGGGATAATTTTTCTCAACCAACTGAAAAAATCAATGAACTGTTAGATAATGCTAAAGCTACTATAGCTGACCCAAATAGGGTAGCAGCATACTTGGTTACTACAAATGATAAGGCAGCGATCGCCACAGCAAAATATTTATGGGGAAGTGCCCAACAAGTTAATCTGACTGTAGGGGGAGTAATTCTTAATCAAGCAGATTTAGCTGATAATGTTGTTGATGAATTTGCACCATTATCCGTAACTCCGATTCCCCGTCTTTCTAATGAAGATTGGCAACCTCTAATGGATGCTCTGCCAGATTTTAGTCAAGCAGTTAAGGCTCCTAAGCCCATCATCATAGATATTGAAAAAAGTCAAGTAAGTTTATTTTTGCCTGGTTTTGATAAAAAACAAATTGGGCTTACTCAATATGGACCGGAAGTAACTATTGAAGCGGGAGACCAGAGAAGAAATATTTTCCTTCCTCAACCTCTTAGCGGAAAACCTGTTACTGGTGCAAAGTTTCAAAATGATTATTTGATTATTTCTTTTTGAAGGGAGTAGTGATTCAACAATTAATAATTAATAATTACCTCTTCTAGAAAACAGAATTGATTGACTAAATGGAAGTCTCTACAATGGTCTACTAAAATAAAAATTGCTGTAATTTTAAAAAAAGCAGGTTAAAAAACTGCTCACAAAACTTTTTGAAATTTAGTAGATAGATAACTTTTACTAATCACAATAATCCAACTAAAAATGACTAATCAAGAAACAAAAACAGAAGAAAAAAGCACTGGTAAAGCCAGACAATTATTAGGAATGAAAGGTGCTGCAGGTGGAGAAACTAATATTTGGAAAATCCGCTTGCAACTAATGAAACCTATAACCTGGATTCCTTTAATTTGGGGAGTGGTTTGTGGAGCTGCATCTTCAGGAAACTATGCTTGGAATCTAGAAAATGTGTTGATGTCTGCTACTTGTATGCTAATAGCAGGACCTTTGATGGCTGGTTATACACAAACTTTAAATGATTTTTACGACAAAGAAATAGACGCTATTAATGAACCTTATCGACCAATTCCTTCAGGTGCAATTTCTATTCCTCAAGTTGTGACTCAAATTATAGTTTTGTTACTATCAGGAGTCGGTATATCATATCTTCTAGACTTATGGGCTGGTCACGATTTTCCAATTATTACTATATTGTGTTTGTTTGGATCATTTTTAGCTTATATTTATTCAGCACCACCACTAAAATTAAAACAAAATGGTTGGTTGGGAAATTATGCTTTAGGTTCTAGTTATATTGCTTTGCCTTGGTGGACTGGTCATGCATTGTTTGGAGAGTTAAATTTAACAATCGTAATTCTGACTTTGTTTTATAGTTTTGCTGGATTAGGAATTGCTGTAGTTAATGATTTTAAGAGTGTGGAAGGAGATGAAAAGTTGGGTTTAAAATCATTACCAGTTATGTTTGGTATTGGCACTGCGGCTTGGATTTGTGTATTAATGATTGATATTTTTCAAGCTGGAGTAGCGGCTTATTTAATTAGTATTCAAGAGAATTTGTATGCTGTAATTTTGCTATTGATGGTAATTCCTCAAATTACTTTTCAGGATATGTATTTTCTCAGAAATCCTCTAGAAAATGATGTGAAATATCAGGCAAGTGCCCAGCCTTTTTTAGTATTAGGAATGTTAATTACTGGTTTAGCTCTAGGTCATGCAGGAGTTTAGTCTGTTCAGTTAATAAGGAAGAAGGAAGAAGTAAGAGGGAAGAAGGAAGAAGGAAGAAAGAAGAAGGTTAAAAATTTTCTAATGTAGGGAGGCTGTCTGCCACTTCCCTACTTTTCTTAACTTTCAACAGACAGAATCAACTAGATTTCATAGAATGACAAAAAAAGTAGATATTAGCAGTAAGCGTATCATTGGAATTTCTCCCAGTCGTTGGGTAGAATGGGTGACAGAAATTACCAATATTACTGTCGAAGAAATAATCTCTTCAGACTTCCAATGGATAAGTCGAGAAGGGGATGTTTTGCTTAGTGTTTCTAGTCAAGAACATGGAGAATTTCTAGTTCTTAATGAAATGCAATTAAGGTACAACACAGAAATGCCACGTCGGATGCATGCTTATGCCGCATTAGCAGAAGAAAAGTACAAAAAACCCGTTTATCCTGTATTAATAAATATTCTTGAACCAAGCACACCCACAGAAATAGTCAATTGTTATGAATCAGAATTTTTGAACCTCAGAGCGTATCAAGACTATCGAGTTATTAACTTGTGGGAAGTAGAAGCACAAATAGTTTTTCAACAACCTCTTCCTTCTTTACTTCCTTTTGTTCCTATTCTTAAAGGAGGAGGAGAAGAAGCAACTGTTAGACAAGCATTACAACTTTTACGGGAGGATGAACAACTTTTAGAATTAGAAAATTTACTAGCATTTTTTGCTACCTTTGTATTAAATACAGAAATAGTACAACAAATAATGAGGTGGGATATGGCAGTTTTACAACAATCTCCCTGGTATCAACAAATTTTACAAGAAGGAGTAGTAATTGGCGAACAAAGAGGTGAACAACGAGGAATTGAAATTGGTGAACAACGAGGTGAACAACGAGGAATTGAAATTGGCGAACAAAGAGGGGAACAACGAGGAATACTTTCTGGAATAGAAATAGCATTAGAATTGAAATTTGGTGAATCAGGAAAGGAGATATTTTCAGAAATTAATACTATTGAAAATATTCAGGTTTTAGAAACAATTCTCGCCTCTCTCAAAACTGTGGAAACTATCGAGCAATTACGGCAAATTTATCAAAATAGGCAGTAGGCAGTAGGCAGTAGGCAGTAGTTAGGGGAATTATAGAGGAGGTAGAAGTAAGAATTACTTAATTTTTCTGCTTCGGTGAAGGATGGGGAGTGGGGTTCATATCATTAAATGTTTTCAAATTTTGAGCTTCATTAATTTAAACCCTGAACCTTTCCCTACCATTATAGCACTACAAGAATTGGTTAGGACATTTTTCAATCCTAAAATCCTTTTACAGTTTGCTATTTCCTGTTCCCTATTCGCTATTCCCTAGCGTTACGCGCCATACCACATTTTAGATATGTCGGTCTACGACAATAATGTACTCAGTCATTTTAGTTATCAGTTGTCAGTTGTCAGAGATTACTTTTAACTTTTAATTTTTACCTTTTAATTTTTAACTGATGTCATGATAAAAGCTAATACAATTGACAAAATTAATACTCAGATTGAGCCAGATAAATTAGAGGAAAAGGTAGAAACCCAGAATATATATCTACGCCTATTTACCTATGGTTTACCACATAAAACACCATTTTTATTAGGCATATTATTAACAATTTTTGCCTCGTTTATTACTTTTTTTATCCCCCAAATTAATCGCTATGTTATTGATGTAATAATTCCTGCAAAACAATTCAATATGCTCCCTTGGGTGGCAGCACTTATCCTGTTTATAAGTTTGGCAGGAAGTATATTTTCTTTTTTGCAGTTGTATGCGATAAAAATATTTGGAGAAAATACAATTAAAAGTATTCGCATAGAGCTATATCAACATCTTCAATTCTTATCCATCAGTTATTTTGAAAATCAACGTACTGGTGAATTAATATTACGATTGGGAAGAGATGTAGAAATAGTTGGGCAATTACTTAATTCTAATTTAATCGCAATTCTAATTGATAGTTTTGCTTTTATTGTCGTTTTTATTTATTTATTAATCAGTAATTGGCTTCTAGCAATAGCGATCGCCCTGACTTGGCCTTTGATAATTTATCTTTTACAATTTACTCAGAAAAGACTCAAAAAAATATTCCAAGATACGAACCTAGCAAGAGAAATAATTAGCAATCATTTACAAGACACTATATCGAATATTACAATCATTAAATCTTTTGGTAATGAGCAGTATGAAATTGATAGATTTAGTGAATATAGTCATAATTATATGGAGAAAAACCTCCAGGCAACTCGGTTTTTAGCTATATCTACACCGGTAATTAATACCCTGAATAAACTAGGTAATGTCATTGCATTAGTTTTTGCTTCCTGGGGAGTAATGGTTGGTAGTTTGACTATTGGAGAATTAACAGCTATTTTGAGTTACGTCACCCTCCTAAATAAACCAATTAGTCGATTTAATGGGTTAATAGGTATGATGCAAAAAGCAACGGTATCAGCTCAAAATATTTTTTCTGTTCTAGATACTAAATTGGAAGTTATTGATAAGGAAAATGCGATTAAATTAACCTCTGTTCAGGGTAATATAAAATTTGAAGAAGTTGGGTTTGGTTATCAAGATAGGGAGTTAGTTATTGATAATTTTAACTTAGATATTAAGCCAGGAATGTCAGTAGCTTTAGTTGGTTCTTCTGGCGCTGGAAAAAGTACAATTGCTAAAATAGCAGCACGTTTTTATGACCCGAAAGAGGGGCGCATTTTAATTGATGGACAGGACCTAAGAGATGTAAGTTTAAATTCATTAAGATCGCATATTGGCATTGTTCCTCAAGAGACTTTACTGCTCTACGGTACGGTACGAGATAATATTGTTTACGGCAAGCTAGATGCGACAGATGAAGAAATAGAAGCAGCAGCAAAAGCTGCCAATGCTCATAACTTTATTATGAGTTTTCCTGATGGTTATAACTCTATTATTGGCGAGCAAGGAGTGAAATTATCAGGAGGACAAAGACAAAGAATAGCGATCGCCAGAGTTTTGCTAAAAAATCCCCAAATTGTCATTTTAGATGAAGCAACTTCAGCTTTAGATTCTGAGTCAGAAAAATTAATTCAAGAGTCTATAAAAAATCTTTTTCAAGGACGTACTAGCTTGGTTATTGCTCATCGACTTTCAACTATTTGTCATGTAGATTTAATTGTAGTTCTGGAAAAAGGCAAGATTGTGGAAATGGGAAGTCATGCAGAATTAATTGCTCAAGAGGGAAGATATGCTTATCTCTACGGACTACAATTATCTTAAAATAAGTAAGTGATTAGCTATAAACTTTATTACCTTTAAAGGAGAAAAAAGCAATAGCTGAATGCTTGCCGAATAATTCTAATTAATAATTAAATAATTTAGGTTTAAAGCTTCCCCTTTTAAGGGGGAAAAGAAGAAATAATATTTCCTTATATTCAATCAATAACGGTTTTAACCAGAGGTAATTATCAATTATCCATTAATGAACATTTAGCCATCAATCATGCTTCAGTTCAAGGAGTAATTCAAACAGCTGTTTCAGCAGTAATTGATATTCTGAAAAGTTCTATAGCAATCAGGAATGAGTTGTGAGAATTGAGGTGTTTCTTAAAAGTGTAGAATATAGCAATTATTATATTCATATGATACGTTTTTTCCTCTTCTCTGTTCCCTGTTCCCTATTCCCTAAAAATTGCCAATATCTCAGAACTCAAATCATATTGCTATATATTTTAAATTTTATAGCAAGGAAGGAGTTGGTTAGGACATAGACTGCTGATGAACTTTAGACAGAGAAATGCTTTTCCTACTATTCCCTATTCCCTATTCCCTATTCCCTGCTATAGATACAATTAAAGATTACAGATAGAAGGTTTTCAAAATGCCTAGTTTAACAGTAAAAGATTTAGAAAAGCTACAAGTACAATATCCTGATTATCGGATGGAATTAGTAGGTGGAGAAATTATTTTTATGAGTCCTTCAGGGTTAGAATCTGAAGAAGTCGCAATAGAAATTGCTGCTCAACTTCGGAATTGGGTACGTCCCCGTAAGTTAGGCAGAGTATCTGGTTCTAGTGGTGGTTTTCGTTTGCCTAACAAAGATGGGGATGTTCGCGCACCCGATGTTTCTTTTATCTTAGCTGAACGTCTACCTCGTACAACAGAAGATTACGCGGAGTTAGTTCCTGATTTAATGTTTGAAGTGAAATCTAAAACAGATAGTTTAACTAAATTACGTCAGAAGATACAGGAGTTTTTGGAATTGGGAACTAAAATTGGGGTGTTAGTCGATCCGAGAACTCGCACGATGGAAGTGTATCGCCTCGATGCCGATAAGATAGTCCTGAAGGATGGGGATGTGCTGCAAGTATCAGAATTACTTCCTGGGTGGGAATTGCCTGTGGTGGAAGTTTGGGCACCTGAGTTTGATTGAGAAGACTGTTTATTCTTATCAAAAATTAGATTAAGTTTGATTGTGTATCGAAAATCATATATATAACATTTAAGCATTGCTGATTCTGGGTATGATTTGTATTTTTTATTTTGGATAGTTTGAACTACTTGTTAATATTAACTTTTCCCTACTCCCTATAAACCTACTTTCATACCTTAATTCAGCAATGCCAACATTTACTATGGCTGTTACTCTCCTACTCCGACAACTTACCGTTCCCCCAGGGCAAAGACTTTTAATTCATAACCTAGAGTGGGCCGAATTTGAGTCCATTCTTGAAGAACTAGGAGAACATCGCTCTACCCGCATTGCTTATAGCCACGGAACCTTAGAAATCAGAATGCCTACGCCAGAACACGAAGTCGATAAAGAACTACTCGGTGATTTAGTGAAAATTTTGCTTGATGATTTAGAAATCGACTGTGAGTGCTTTGGTTCCACTACCTTCAAGCGAGAAAATATGGACAGTGGTATTGAACCCGATCAATGCTTCTACATCCAAAACCACGATCGAATGCGAGGCAAGCGACGCGTCGATCTTAACCTCGATCCACCACCAGATCTAGCCATTGAAGTGGATGTTACTTCTAAGACTCAACTAGATGTCTATGCCAAATTAGGAGTTCCTGAACTATGGCGCTATGAGAAGAATCAACTCAGAATTGACCTCTTGCAAGGAGGTGAGTACCAGCAAGTTAGCACCAGTCCAACGTTTCCTACACTACCGATTCGAGACTTGGTAGCAGAAGTTTTAGCTCAGAGCAGTGAGATTGGGAGGAGTCCTGCTTTACGAGCTTTTCGCCAAAGACTAAAGCAACTGCTCTAATCAATATCGTAACTTATATCCTACATTCCGCACGACAAAACGTAATATAATACCAATTTAAAAAAAGAATGTTATCAATAATTGGGTCAACTAAAACTCTGGAAGTCAGATTGATATTTGAGAATAAAGAATACTGTTTAACCCTAAAAAATGATATTGAAGCTATTCCTACTGGCTACTGTACAGGTAAATGGCCATCTGGCTACTGTAAGGTATAATGGCCATTCTCTCCTACTGACTACTAGAAGCAACCGTAAGTATTTGTAGCAAACATTTATCAAATTGGTATAAGAGGATAAAGTGAAAGATAAAAAAATTAAAAATACAAGAGAAATATTATCAGAAACAGAGCAAGATATTATCAATAAATCTCAATATATAAAGCCTAAAATTAGCAGAAATAATAACTTCCGCTCTGTCTCCACAATGTTAAGTAAAAAATTTGAATCTCCCCTACAAGCACCAAAAGTTGATGACGCAAAAAAACAGGAAAAAATAGATAATATTTCTCAAGATAGTAGTGGAAAAAAGAACAGAAAAGTCACAAATTCATCTGCGGGGAAAGTTGCCAGAAAAGTTAATTTAAAAGAAATTTTAGGTAGTCGTAAACTTTGGTTAGGATTAGCTTCTATAGGAATAGGTAGTATTATCATTTATGGTGGAATAACTTGGCGAAAATTAGATCAAAGTTTACCAGATATTGCTGATATTTCTTCCTACAGTAGAGACGGTACTTTAACAATTAAAGCAGCAGATGGTAAAATTATCCAACAAACAGGACCTGCTACCAGAGAAAAAATTAAATTAGAAGATATTCCTACTCCTTTAGTTCAAGCTTTTATTGCTATTGAAGATAGGCGCTTTTATCAACATAGAGGAGTTGATTATCAAGGAGTTATTCGAGCGCTTATTTCAAACTTAATGGCTAGAGATGTTGTGCAGGGAGGTAGCAGTATCACACAACAGTTAGCGCGGATGGTTTTCCTAGATATGGAACAAACTATCTGGCGTAAACTCCGAGAAGCAATGCTAGCTTGGAAAATGGAGCGGGAGTTATCTAAAGAAGAAATTCTAGAATTATATCTGAATATAGTCTATCTCGGTTCTGGTGCTTATGGAGTCACTGATGCTTCCTGGGTATACTTTAGCAAACCAGTTTCCGGACTAAGTTTAGCAGAAATGGCAACTTTGGCAGGTTTGCCTCCAGCCCCCAGTGAATATTCTCCCTTAGTAAGTCCAGAAGCAGCTAAAAATCGTCGAAATATCGTGTTGGGAGTAATGCAAGAAGCAGGTTTGATTTCTCAACAGAGAGCTGAAATAGCGATCGCTAAACCAATGGAAGTACAACCCAGTGCGCCGAAACGTCTGATAGTTGAAGCTCCCTATTTTGCTAACTATATTCAGAAGGAGTTACCGAAATATGTTTCTCAAGAAGTCATAGATGCAGGTGGTTTGACTATAGAAACTACATTGGATCGCAATTGGCAAGAAATAGGAGAACAGGTAATTCAAGAAGCTGTAGATATTGATGGTGCTAACCAAAGATTCGATCAAGCAGCATTAGTCGCTATTGATACTACTACTGGAGAAGTTAAAGCATTGGTAGGAGGTCGAGATTTTGCCGAGAGCGAATTTAATCGTGCTATTCAGGCACAACGTCAACCAGGATCTACTTTTAAAAGTTTTGTTTATGCTGCTGCAGTTGCTGCTGGTTTTCCTCCTACTGATGGTTATCGAGATGTACCCTTTACAGTGGATGGTTATAAGCCAAAAAATTACGGTAAAAAATATGCAGGGTGGCGATCGATGATTGATTCTTTGGCTTATTCTGTGAATGTAGTAGCGGTACAGGTATTGATGGATGTGGGATTTGAACCTGTAATTAAATTAGCTGAGGATATGGGAATTAAATCTGAGGTTAAGGCTACATATTCTATGGCGTTGGGTACTTGGGAGGTTAATTTATTAGAGTTAACAAATGCATATGCTACTTTGGCAGCAGAGGGTAAGTTTATCGGCGCTCACGGAATTAAAAAAATAATTAATCAAAATGGTCAAGTTGTTTATGAAGCTTATGCTCAACCAAAGCAGGTGTTAGACAGTGGCAGTGCTAAAATTGTCACCTGGATGTTAGAAAATGTAGTTAAATATGGTAGTGGCTCCAATGCTTATTTGTATGATCGACCTGTTGCTGGCAAAACAGGTACAACGGAGGAGGCACGAGATTTGTGGTTTATTGGTTATATTCCGCAAGTGGCAACGGGAATATGGTTAGGGAATGATGA